>CAZEAX010000270.1:0-6763 GCA_964510405.1 uncultured Streptomyces sp.
CGCAGGACAAGCGCGGCGGCAACAGCGCCTACACCGGCGGCGGCTTCCGCATGGTGCACAACGGCGCCGAAGACATCAGGAAAATCGTGCCCGATTTGACCGACGACGAAATCGCGCGCAGCGACTTCGGCGAATACAGCGCGGAGCAGTATCTCGACGACCTCGGCCGCATCACGCAGTACTACATCGATCCCGACCTCGCCGAAACCATCGTCACGGAAAGCACCGGCACCGTGCACTGGATGCGCGAACGCGGCATCCGCTTCATGCCCAACTACGGCCGCCAGGCTTACAACGTCAACGGCCGCTTCAAATTCTTCGGCGGCGTCGTGATCTTCGCCAACGGCGGCGGCACCGGTCTGATGGAGCTGCACTACAAAGCCGCCGACAAGCACGGCATCGAAGTCCGCTACCAGACGCGCGCGACTGCCCTGCTGCAGGGCGCGTCTGGCGTCGAAGGCGTGCGCGTCATTGCGAACGGCGTTCCCGAGGAAATCCGCGCCAAGGCTGTCGTGCTGGCCTGCGGCGGCTTCGAGGCCAACCGCGAAATGCGCACGCGCTATCTCGGCCCCGGCTGGGACATGGCGAAAGTGCGCGGCACCCGCTACAACACGGGCGACGGCATCAGCATGGCGCTCGACATCGGCGCGCAATCCTACGGCCAGTGGTCGGGCTGCCATTCGGTCGCATGGGAGCGCTACGCGCCGGATTTCGGCGACGTCAACGCGCCGCACGCGGGCTACCGGCACAGCTACCCGTTCGGCATCATGGTCAACGCGGACGGCAAGCGCTTCGTCGACGAAGGCGCGGATTTCCGCAACTACACTTACGCAAAGTACGGACGCGTCGTGCTTCAGCAACCCGGCAGTTTCGCGTGGCAGATCTTCGACCAGCAGGTCAAGCACGTGATGCGCGACGAATACAAGTTGCGCGGCGCGACCAAGGTGCAGGCCGACACGCTCGAAGGCCTTGTCGAAAAAATGCAGGACGTGCATCCGCAGAATTTTCTCGACACCGTGCGCGAGTACAACGCCGCGGTCAAACGCGACGTTCCCTTCGATCCGAACGTCAAAGACGGCCGCACGACGGTGGGACTCGCGATCGACAAAACGAACTGGGCCAACGTGCTGGAAAAACCGCCGTTCGAAGCCTACTCGGTCGGCTGCGGCATCACGTTCACGTTCGGGGGACTCAAGATCGACACCAATACGCACGTGCTCGATATGGAAGACGCGCCGATTCCGGGCCTCTATGCGGCGGGGGAGCTCGTCGGTGGTCTTTATTACTTCAACTATCCCGGGAGCACCGGGCTGATGGCGGGCTCCGTGTTCGGCCGCATCGCGGGCCGCGAAGCCGCCGCGCACGCGAAGACTTAGACTCCCTCCCTTGCGCTGCGCGCGGGGGAGGGCTGGGAAGGGGGCACATCTTTCGGCGGCCGCTTGCCCCCATCCTGGCCTTCCCCCGCAAGCAAGGGAAGGAATCTAAAACTTCCTCCCTTGCGCTACGCGCGGGGGAGGGTTGGGGTGGGGGCAAATGCTGAGGAAGGAATCTCGTGCCTTATTGCGTTTCTGACAAATAACGCTGCCTTGCAAATTCGAGCAATCCGCCGGCGTTCACGATGCGCTCGATCAGCGGCGGAAACGCGCGTATCGCCACACTTGCACCGGTCGCCGGATTGCGCACCGTTCCCTGCGGATAATCGACTTCCAGCGTTTCGCCGTCGTTGACGATGCCGGTGATGCCCGGCGCCATGAAGATCGGCATCGCGCGCGCGATGCTGTTGCGCATGAAGAGGCGCGACACCGATTCGACGACGATCGCCGCGACGCCGACCTCGCGCAATACGAGTCCCGGCCGGCTCGAGCCGCAGCCGAAATTGCGCCCCGCCACCACGATGTCGCCCGGCTTCACTTCGCGCGGAAATTCCGGCCGGTAGACTTCGAGCGTGTGCTGTTTCAGCTCGTCCATCGTCGGGTACTGGTAATACGGGTTGATCGCGTCGGTCTCGACCGAATCGCCGAACTTCCACGCGCGGCCTTTGAACGCCTTGTCGAGATCAAAGCTCATCGAACACCTCTTTCGGATTTTCGATGCTGCCGGCAACCGCCGCGGCCGCCACGGTCAGCGGCCCGCCAAGATAAATCTCCGCGTTCTGACTGCCCTTGCGGCCCTTGAAATTGCGCGTGGTCGCGGTGATGCACACTTCGCCGTCCGACAGAAAGCCGACCTTGGGCTGGCAGATGCCGCAACCCGGCGTGATGACCTGCGCGCCCGCCTCGATAAGCGTTTCGACATGGCCCGCTTTCAGGCATTGCAAATACACCTGCTGCGACGCGGGCGAAATCAGGAAACGCACGCCTTTCGCGACCTTGCGGCCTTTCAATACGCGCGCAGCGATCTCGATGTCCTCATAGCGGCCGTTCGCGCATGAGCCTATCTGCGCCTGATTGATTTTAGTCCCGGCAACTTCTCCGACCGGGCATACGTTGCCGAACTGGTGCGGCTTCGCGACGACGAACGGCATCTCGTCGACGTTTAACCGGATTTCTTTTTCGTAGACGGCGCCCGCATCGGCCGCTACCGGCTCGTATTCCTTGTCCGTGCGCTGCTTCACGAACTCGCCCGTCACGTCGTCGAATGGAAACAGCGCAAACTTCGCGCCGACTTCGACGCCGTGCGCGGACAGGCACATGCGGCTGTCGATCGGCAGTTGCGGTACCAGCGTGCCCGCATACTCGATCGACATCGAGCCCGCGAAATCGTCGCCGTATTTGCCCGCCAGATAAAGGATGATGTCTTTGGCGATCGGATACTTCGGCTGCCTGCCGTCGAGCACTACCCTGACCGTCGGCGGCACCTGGAACCAGAGTTCGCCGAACAGCAGGACAAAGAACATGTCGGCGCGCGTAATGCCCGCGCCGCCGCAATTGATCGCGCCATAACTGATCGTGTGAGAATCGTTGCCGACAACGAGCTCTCCCGGGCGCATCAGGCCGTAGTCGGCCATCATCTGGTGCGCGATGCCGGGCTCCGCGTCGTGGAAGCATTTGATGCCGAGCCGGTTCACTTCATGGCGGATCAGCGCGTTCTTGTCGGCCTGCGCCTGGTTGAGCGTCGGCTGATGGTGATCGAGCAATATGAACACGCGGTCCGGGTCCCACACGCGCGGCAGGCCGTCCTTGAATCCCGCCTGCAGCGCGAGGTCGTGCATGGGCTCGGCCGCATGGTAATGGCACATCGCGCCGTCGATGCGCGCTTCGAGGATGTCGCCCGCGTAAACCGGCGTGCCCGCGAGGTTGTGGCGCGAGAGCAGCTTTTCCGCCATCGTTTGCGGTTTCATCTTCTCAGCGCTCGTATTTCTTCAGCATCGCCGCCGAAAGATATTTCTGCTCGAGTTCCTGCTGCTTGGCAAGCCCATCGCCGTCGGGGCCGACTTCCGGCACCGGATACGGCCGGTCTTTGTGCTGTTCGACAAATTCGTCCCAGGCCGCGACGCCGGATTTCTGGAAATCCTGCATGAACTCCCACATCGCCGCGCGGATGACGTGATGCGTAAAAGTCGGATACCATGCGATATTGATGCCGAGCGCGAGATGTTCGTCGAAGCCGAGGTAGCGCGGCAGCTTGCCTTTCATGAATGAGAGCGGCCCCTCGACCGCGGCGCGCGCCAGCCTGATCTCGTCGATCGAATGCGGCTATTCGAGCTGCACCCAGTCGACACCGGCGGCTTCACGATACGCCTTCAATCGTGCGATGCAATCGTCGAGACTGCTGTTCGATGCATCGCGCGCGTAACACTGCGCCATGATCACGAAATCGGGATCCAACTCATTCTTCATGTCGACCGCGGCACGATAGCGCGCGATCGCCTGGTCGAACGGCACCACCTCCATGCCGGCGCTCTGCGTCTTGCGCTTGCCTTCTAGCGGCTGGTCGTCGAGGCGAATGCCGGCGACACCCGCGTGTATGCACTCGCGCACGACGCGCCGCACCGCCATGATGCCGCCGTGCCCGGTGTCGGCGTCCATCATCACGGGGAATTTGACGCTTTGCGCGATCCAGCCCGCGACCTGCACGCACTCCGTCAATGTTATCGCGCCGACGTCAGCGTACCCGGTGTAACCACCGACCACGCCACCGGTGCCGACGAATCCGGCTTCGCAGCCCGCCGCCTCCATGATGCGCGCGAGCGCCGCGGTCGGCGGGTGCATGATCGCCAGCACCTTGTCCTTGCGATGGATCAGCTTCTGCAATTGCGCGGATCTGGATTCTGGCTTGGTCACTTTACTTCCCGGTTTTTGCTGATTTGAGCGTCGCGCCGACTTCACGCATGTCGGTGACGCTTTCGTCGCTGCCAACTTGCTTGAACAATTTGTCGACCGCGCTTGCTGCGAGCGCCGCACCCGCGGTGCGCTGGAATTTCTGCTCGATTTCGGCGCGCGCGAGCGGATGCTGCGGACTGCCGCGCCGCTGCTCGACGTATTGGTCCCACGTGCGGCCGTCGGTCGCGCGCGCGTGCGCCTTCACCGCGTGGCGCTTGGGCGCGCCACCGATGTCGAGTTCGGGATCGTGCACGATCTCGACTTTCTTGATGATGTTCATGATCGCCGGATCGGCAATGCGCTCTTCGCGGTACTGGTCGATGAACGACTGGCCGTCGACGAGCTTCATGCCGGCGGTGAAAAATCCGTTCATCTGCGCCGCGACGATGGTTGACGGCCGGTATTCCCAGCCGACGTTGTTCACGCCGATGCGGCTCATCTTGATCGTCAGATGCTCGAGATTGGCGGCGGTCAGCCCGCGCTTCATCATCGCGTCGAGCGAATCGATGATCGTATGCGCGCTCGCGCACGCTGCGTAAGCCTTGAAGCCGACCTGCGGCGTTTCCCACTCCTTGCCCAGCGATTGCACGAACGGCGTGAGGTCCGCACTTTCTGCGAGCGTGCTCATGTACCCCGAATCGGGCGCTTCGAGCGCATCGGGACTGCCGGTGAACCCGCGCGCGGCGAGCATCGCCGCCAATACGCCCGCCTGCGCCGCGCGGCCCGCGTGCAGGCGCTTGGTCATCGCGCCGGTGCGCACCGCGCAATAAAGGCCGGCCGCCTGCGTCGCGCCGATCGCGAGCGCATTCGTCGTCTGTTCCGCGGAAAGTCCGAGGATGTGCGCCGCGGCAGCTGCCGAACCGAGGCAACCCGCGGTGCCACTCGGATGGTAGCCCTTCATTTGATGCGGAACACCCGCGCACGTGCCGACGCGCAGGCCGATCTCGTAGCCCGCGATCATTGCCGTCAGAAAATCGCGGCCGCTTTTGCCGTGGACTTCCGCAAGCGCAAGCGCCGCGGGTATCGTCACGGCACCCGGATGCATCAGCGAGCGTGTGTGGATGTCGTCGATCTCGAAGCCGTGGATCGCGGTGCCGTTGGCGAGCGCCGTATCCGTCGGACTCGCGCTGCCGTTGCGTCCCCATAACGACGCCGGCCCGCCGCCGCTCAAGTCCTGCGCGAGGTCGGCCGCGATCACGCCCCACTTCTGCGTGGCGCCGAAGAGCCCGCACCCGAGACCGTCGAGCAGGCACAGCTTCGCGTAGTCGACGACTTCACGCGGAATCGCTTCGAACCTGAGCGCCGACACCCACGCGCCGAATTGCGCGGTGGCGCCGGTTTCGCCTTCGGGCCTCAGTACGACTTGATGGATGCGTTGTTGCATGGGAAGGGTTCCAGAGGGCATTGAGATATGAGCTTACTACGAGAGCGCCTTGATGATCTCGCCGGCATCGGCGACATTTTCCAGGTCGCGGATCATTTCGATCGCACGCTCGATCTGCGCAGCCTCAATCGGGCGCGCGGCGAACGACACGCAATCGCGGAACTTCGCTTCCAGCCTTTGCAGCGAAACGGGGTTGCGCGGATCGCCGGGCATGCCGTCGGGACGGCATTGGAGCAGGCGCCCGTCGGTCGTGCAGATCTCGACCGTGGGCCGCGACGTCGCCGAATCGCCGCCGAATTGCACGGTTTGATCTTTTTCATCCCGGTAACTCACGCGATCGGCCATCGCCAGCACGGCGGGATCGGCAAGCGCCGCGTCGGTAAAATGCCGCAACGCGACGTCGCCGTGCACCATCGCGACCGCGCTCGTGAACGGGATGCTGAATTTCGCGTCGATGCTGAGTTGCGGCCGGCGCTTCAAGTCGAGCGGCTCGGATAGCAATTTCGTCGCACCGGTGCCGCCGACGACCGTCAATGTCGCGACGTCCGCGGGCTTCAACTTGTGTTCTTCGCGCAGGCGCAATATCGCGGTATTGGTCGCGCGCGTATATCCGCATGCAGGCCACACCTTGAAGCCGTGCCGGTCGAGCAGCGGGAAGCGCGTGCCGAGTTCGCCGACGATGGCGTCCCAGTCCGGCGTCTTCGTTCGTATATAGGTGTTGAATATTCCGTAGCGGCCTTCGAGAAAATCCTGCGTGCCGATGATGCCGCGCCGCGCGAGCTCGGCCGCGACGATCGCGCCCTGCCCCGCAAAGCCCGCCTGCATCGAACGCATGTGCGTCGCCGCACCTACGGCCATTTGCCGGCTGCCGCTCATCTGGTTGAAGCCCGCGCCCAGCGCATTCGCCATTTGCACGGCGTCGAGGCGCATCAATTTGCCGGCGGTTGCGGCGCCCGATATAAAACCGAACATCTGCGTCGGAAACCAGCCTTCGGTGATCGTCCAGTCGGGCAGCGTGACGCCGAGGCTCAGGCGCGTATGAATATCGGTCCCCGCT
>CAZEAX010000271.1:0-6707 GCA_964510405.1 uncultured Streptomyces sp.
GCCGGTGTCCGCATCCAGTCCGCTCGGCACGTCGAGTGCAAGTTTGCGCGCTGAGAGGCGATTGATCACGCCGGCGATACCCGCGTACTGATCGCTCAGGTCGCGCTGCAGCCCGATGCCGAACAGGCCGTCGATTATCAGATCCCAATGACCGTCCGCAGGTATGCTCGGATGCCTCGTGCCGCCGCCATCGCGCCATGCCTCAAATGCGGCCTGCGCGTCCGCCGGCAGCTTTGCCGGCGTGCCCGCGAATACGACGTCGACCTTGAACCACCAAGCCTTGAGATGACGCGCCACGACGAACGCGTCGCCGCCGTTGTTGCCGGGACCGGCCACCACGAGTACGCCGCGGCCGCCGTCGGCGCTGATCTTGCGCGCGATTTCCGCGGCGGCAAGTCCGGCGCGTTCCATCAAAGTCGGCGACGGGCGCGCCGCGAGCGCCGCCGCTTCGATTTCGCGCAGCTCGGCGTGGCGATAGACCGGCAGCGAACTCTGCGAGTGGAAAGTCATGGGATTGTCATTTTCGTTAGTGCTAGTTTAGCGTAACGAGTCGGCGGCAGGCCGCGGTTTCGGGTAAAATCCGGTTTTACGGATATCGCGCTTTTCATGCCGCAAATTCTCAGTCTGCGCGGGCGCAACGCCCTCTCCGAGTTCCGTACTCGCAAGCTAAACGACGCACTTTTGCAGGCCCGCCTCGATTTATCCGGCATCAGCGCCGAATACCGGCATTTCGTCAGCATTGCGCGGCCGTTGACCGGCGAAGAAAGCGCAACGCTCGAGCGCATCCTCACCTATGGTCCGGCGGCGCAGGCGGTACCCGAAACGGGTCATTTGCAATTGATCGTACCGCGGCTCGGCACGATTTCCCCGTGGTCGTCCAAAGCGACCGACATCGCGCGTCAATGCGGCCTCTCTTGCGTCGAGCGCATCGAGCGCGGAACCGCGTATTACGCGGCAAAAGCGGACGGCAGCCGGCTTTCGGCCGATGAAATCGCGGCACTGCGGCCCATCATCCACGATCGCATGACGGAGACGGTGCTCGACGCTTTGGACGCCGCCGTGCAACTCTTTCAGCATTACGCGCCGCAGCCGCTCGCAACCGTCGACATTCTCGCCGGCGGCATCGATGCGCTCGAGCGCGCGAACCGCGACATGGGGCTCGCGCTCTCGCCCGACGAAGTCGATTACCTGTGGCGGAGCTTCACGCGCTTGAAGCGCAATCCGACCGACGTCGAACTCATGATGTTCGCGCAGGCCAACTCCGAGCACTGTCGCCACAAGATATTCAATGCCGACTGGGTGATCGACGGACAGCCGCAGGCGAAGTCGCTCTTTTCGATGATCCGCAACACGCACGAGCGCAATCCGGGCGGTACGATCGTCGCCTATGCGGACAATTCGTCGATTATCGAAGGCGTGCACGTGCGGCGTTTTTATCCGGCCGCCGGCGGCGCTTACGCTTATGTCGAGGACGATGCGCATATCCTGATGAAAGTGGAAACGCATAACCACCCGACCGCGATCTCGCCGTTTCCGGGCGCGGCGACCGGGGCGGGCGGTGAAATTCGCGACGAAGGCGCGACCGGCCGCGGGGCCAAGCCGAAAGCAGGGCTGACCGGATTCAGCGTGTCTAATTTGCGCATCCCCGGTTTAATTCAACCGTGGGAGCGCGACGCCTACGGCCGCCCGGCGCGTATTTCGTCGGCGCTTGAGATCATGCTCGAGGGGCCGATCGGCGGCGCATCGTTCAACAACGAGTTCGGCCGGCCCAATCTGTGCGGCTACTTTCGCACGTTCGAGCAGGACGTCGCAGGCGAAGTGCGCGGCTATCACAAGCCGATCATGATCGCCGGCGGTCTTGGCAACGTCAGCGCGCAGCATTCGCACAAACAGGGTTTCGGCGCGGGCGCGTTGCTGATCCAGCTCGGCGGACCGGGCATGCTGATCGGGTTGGGGGGTGGCGCGGCGTCCAGCATGCAAACCGGCGCGAATATCGAGAACCTCGATTTCGCGTCGGTGCAGCGCGGCAACGCGGAAATCCAGCGCCGCGCGCAGGAAGTCATCGACCGGTGTTGGGCGCTGGGTCCGGGCAATCCGATAATGTCCATCCACGACGTCGGCGCCGGCGGCCTCTCGAACGCATTGCCGGAACTCGTGCACGGCGCCGGTTGCGGCGCGCGTTTTGACTTGCGCAAAGTGCCGAGCGAAGAGCCGGGCATGTCGCCCGTGCAGATCTGGTGCAACGAAGCTCAAGAACGTTACGTGCTCGCGATCCCGCCCGCGCAGATCGACCTCTTCAAGGCGATTTGCGAGCGCGAGCGCTGTCCTTTCGCGGTCGTCGGCAAAGCTACGGCGGACGGCCGTCTGGTCGTTGACGATCCCGTGCTCGGCAATGCACCGGTCGACATGGAACTCTCGGTGCTTTTGGGCAAGCCGCCGAAAATGCTGCGCGACGTCGCGCACCGCGCGGTAAAACCCGCACCGTTCGATGTGTCGAAAATCGATTTGCGCGAAGCGGCGCTGCGCGTACTGCAATTGCCGGCGGTGGCCGACAAGACTTTCCTGATCTCGATCGGCGATCGTAGCGTCGGCGGCATGACGGCGCGCGACCAGATGGTGGGGCCTTGGCAGGTTCCAGTTGCCGACGTGGCAGTGACGCTCGCCGGATTTTTCGAGCATTGCGGCGAAGCGATGGCGATGGGCGAGCGCACGCAGCTCGCGCTCATCGATCCGGCGGCCTCGGGCCGCATGGCGGTCGGCGAAGCCATCACCAATATTGCGGCCGCACCGATAGGCGCACTCGGCGATATCAAACTGTCGGCGAACTGGATGGCAGCGGCCGGACATCCCGGCGAAGACGCCGCCTTGTACGATACGGTGCACGCAGTAGGCATGGAGCTGTGTCCGCAGCTCGGCATCAGCATTCCGGTCGGCAAGGATTCGCTGTCGATGAAGACGACGTGGAGCGATGGCGGCATAGCCAAAGCAGTGACTGCGCCCATGTCGCTGATCGTTTCCGCGTTCGCGCCGGTGACGGATGCGCGCAAAACACTGAAGCCGCAATTGCGTCTCGACTGCGGCAACACGGTGCTCGTGCTGCTCGATCTCGGCGCCGGCAAAAACCGGCTCGGCGGCTCGGCGCTGGCGCAGGTCTACGGGCGCGTCGGCAGCGAGGCGCCCGATCTCGATGCGCCGCGCCAGTTCGTGCAATGGTTTGATACGGTGCAGAAATTGAATCGCGAAGGGCGCATTCTCGCTTATCACGACCGCGCCGACGGCGGATTGTTCGTGACGTTGTGCGAAATGGCGTTTGCCGCGCGCGCGGGACTCGATATCAAGCTGCCGCGGCTGGACGCAATCGCCGAACTCTTCAATGAGGAACTCGGTGCCGTAATTCAGGTGCGCGAGAGCGATTTGCCGCTCGTGCGCGGCGCGTTCGCCGGCGCGGGACTGGCCGCGCAATTCGTCGAGATCGGCCAACCGGTGGCGGGCGATGCCATCCGCATCGAATGCGGCGGCGCCGAAATCTACCGGGCGTCCCGCATCGAGCTGCATCGCGCCTGGTCGGCGACCACGTTTCAGATGCAAACCCTGCGCGACAATCCGGAATGCGCGCGCCAGGAATACGACCGCATACTCGACGCGGCGGATCCGGGCATAACGCCGCATCTCACGTTCGATCCGGCCGCAGATATCGCGGCGCCGCTAATCGGCGGAGCCAGACCGCGCATCGCGATTTTGCGCGAGCAGGGCGTGAACGGACAGATCGAGATGGGTGCGGCATTCGACCGCGCCGGTTTCGAGGCTTATGACGTGCACATGAGCGATATCATCGCGGGGCGCGTGCGGCTCGCCGACTTCAAGGGTTTTGCAGCATGCGGCGGTTTTTCCTACGGCGACGTGCTCGGCGCCGGCGAGGGCTGGGCCAAATCAATATTGTTCAACCGCCGCGCGCGCGACGAATTTGCGGCGTTTTTCCAGCGCGCCGACAGTTTTGCGCTGGGCGTGTGCAACGGCTGCCAGATGATGAGCAACCTGCATGAAATCATCCCCGGCACGGCGGCATGGCCGCATTTCGTGCGCAACAAGTCCGAACAGTTCGAAGCGCGCTTCGCGAGTGTGGAGGTGTTGCCCACGCCGTCGCTGTTTTTCGCGGGCATGGCGGGCAGCCGCCTGCCCATCGCCGTCGCGCACGGCGAAGGTTATGCGGAATTCGCCGATGAAGCGCAGCGCGGCCGGGCGCTCGTTGCCTTGCGGTTTGTCGACAACCGCGGTGATGCGACTGAAGTCTATCCGTTCAACCCGAATGGATCGCCCGGCGGCATCACAGGCTTGACGACCGCCGACGGCCGTTTCACCGTTCTAATGCCGCATCCCGAACGCGTGTTCAGGAGCGTGCAGAACTCATGGCATCCGGCCGGCTGGGGCGAAGACGGCCCGTGGCTGCGCATGTTCCGCAACGCACGCAAGTGGGTCGGCTGATACGCCCGCTCGCCGCAAAAACCCAAAAAGAAACGGCGCACCGCGGTGCGCCGTTTCTTTTGAGTCGCGATTGCCTATTCGACCTTGGCCTTGGCGCGCAGGTCGGCGATGAGCTTCTCGATCGCCTGGCGCTGCAAACCCTGCTGGATCTGCGGCTTGACCTCCTCGATCGACGGGAATTTCATTGCGCGCTCGTCATCGAGGCGGATTACGTGCCAGCCGAACTGGGTCTGCACCGGAGTATCGGTGGTCTGGCCTTTCTTGAGTTTCTTCAGCGCGTCGCTGAACGCCGGCACATAGCGGCCGCCCGGCGCCCAGTCGAGATCTCCACCCTTGTCCTTGGAGCCGGGGTCCTGCGATTTTTGCGCGGCGATCTTCTCGAAGTTACCGCCTTTTTTCAGTTGCGCGATGATCGCCTTCGCCTCAGCTTCGTCTTTGACGAGGATGTGGCGGGCCTTGTATTCCATGTCGCCGGCCTGGCCCTTCGCGCGGTCATATTCCGCTTTAATGGCTTCTTCGCTGACCGGACTGTTTTTCACGAAATCCTGGATGTACGCGTTGACCAGAGCTTCCTGGCGGTTCAATTCGATCTGGGTGATGAATTCCTGGGTCTTGTCGAGGCCTTTCTTGGTGGCTTCCTGCGCCAGGAGTTCGTTGCGTATCAGCACTTCGCGCACGCGATTGCGCAGGTCGGGCGTGTCGGGTTGGCCCTGTGCAGCGTTCGCCTTGACGACGAAGTCGGCGCGGCTTTGCGGAATTTCCTTGCCGTTGACTTTGGCGACGGCACCCGCGGATTGTGCGCGGCTCGGCGCGACCGCGAAAGTCAGCGCGACGGCGAGCATGAGTGCGGTGGAGAAGGTCGTGGTTTTCATCACATTTTCCTTGGTTGAAATCAAATTTCGTCGGGAGTATACGCCTTGATCGACAGCGCGTGAATCTCGCGCTCGAGCATGTCGCCCAGCGCGCCATGGATCAGGCGGTGGCGGGCCTGGCTCGATTTGCCCTCGAACTGCGGCGACACGATGATGAGCTGGAAATGCCCGCCGCCGCCCTTGGCGCCTTCGTGCCCGGCGTGCTTGTCGCTGTCGTCGATGAGCTCGACGCTGTCAGGTGTGAGCACCGCCAGCTTTTGTTCTATGCGATCGAGTATGTCTTTCATTTGACCGGTGGTCCGTCGTCTACATGTTTCGCCAGCATCAGCGCCTGCAAGACGGCGAAAACCAGCATCAGCCCCATGCCGCCAAACAGCTTGAAATTAACCCACGTGTCCGTCGGATAGTTGAACGCGACGTAGAGGTTTAAAACGCCCATCACTGCAAAAAAACCGGTCCAACTCAGAAGCAACTTGCGCCAGACCGCGTCGGGCAGCGTCATCTGCTTCTCCATCATCGCCTTGATCAGGTTTTTGCGAAACGCGAATTCCCCGATCAGCAGCGTTGCACCGAACAGCCAGTACAGCACGGTCGGTTTCCACTTGATGAAGGTTTCGTCGTGCAACAGGAGTGTTGCGCCGCCGAACACGGTGATGACGCCCAGGCTCACCCACAGCATGCCGTCGACTTTGCGCCGGCGCAGCCACACCCAGCCGATCTGGAGGAACGTCGCTGCGATGGCGACTGCCGTCGCGATGTAGATTCCGGCGAACTTGAATGCGACGAAAAACAGGATGACCGGAAAGAGGTCGAACAGGAATTTCATAGGGCGCAATTATCGGGGCTGGCCGCGCGCTTGTCCATGCGCGGCTTCCCGGCAGCGTTCATTGCTTGTCGAATTTAAGCGACGCCGAGTTGATGCAATAGCGCAGTCCGGTGGGCTTGGGACCGTCTTCGAACACGTGGCCGAGATGCGCGCCGCAGCGCTTGCACAAGGCCTCGGTGCGGCGCATGAAGAATCCGTTGTCTTCCTCGGTGCCGACGTTTTCGGCGACCGCGGCCTGCCAGAAGCTGGGCCAGCCGGTGCCGGAGTCGAACTTGTGTTCCGAGCGGAAGAGTTCATTGTCGCAGCAGACGCAGCGATAGACGCCCTGGTCGTGATTGTCCCAGTAGGCGCCGGTAAACGCGCGCTCGGTGCCTTTTTCGCGCGCGACGTGGTACTGCTCCGGGGTCAGCAGTTTTTTCCACTCTTGCGCGGTTTTCTCGACTTTGTCGGACATGATTCGATTTCGCGGCGGGGCGGGTTTAAAAAATTAATCCCGACCGGTGCGCGATATTACCGCAGATGCGCTC
>CAZEAX010000272.1:0-6686 GCA_964510405.1 uncultured Streptomyces sp.
ATCGCGAATCGCGCGGGGATTGTTGAATATGCGCGCGCCCTGTTCCTGCGCGAGTTCCAGGAGATACGTGCTGTAAACGTATTCCATGTCGAACGGCGGGTCCTTGCGCATCACGACCGCTTCGAAGTCCTTGAGCGGGATTGCCTGCGTCGCTTCGGTGCGATACCACGCAACCGGATCGCCGGTGAGATAAAGCTTTTGCGCGTGTCCCGTGACCGCCCCCGACTGCCAGACGACGTCTTCCTGCTGCAGTGCGTAAAGCTCGTGCCCGCGCGCCGCTGCTTCGCGCATCATCGCGAACGTCGAATCCTTGTATATCTTGAAGTCGTCGAGCGGGTCGACGATGAACGCGATTTTCATGGCTGTGGGCGTGGGGAGTCAGCGCGCGGCGGCGATCGATTTGTTATCGAGCGCCTGCCCGGTCTGCTCCAGTTCGATTGCCGCGGCAACCAGCGCCAGGCGCGCGACGACTCCGTAGGCGTAGAAACGGTTGGGCGGACAGTCCGGGTCGTCGAGGTCGGGCGAGTAGCAGGGCTTTTCGAACGCGAGCGGCACGAATTGCATGCCGGGCGCATTGAGGCTCTGATCCTGGGCGCGGCTCGAATGCACGCGGTAAAAGCCGCCGACGACGAAATGATCGATCATGTAAACGACCGGTTCGGCAACGGCGTCGTTGACCTTTTCAAAGCTGTAAACCCCTTCCTGCACGAGTACCTCGTGCACCTCGAGGCCTTCCTTGACCACCGCCATCTTGTTGCGCTGTTTGCGGTTGAGTCCGCGCACTTCCGACGGATCTTTCACCGTCATGATGCCCATGCCGTAGGTGCCGGCATCGGCCTTAACGATCACGAACGGTTCCTGCTTGATGCCGTATTCCGTGTACTTCGCGCGGATATCGGTGAGTATTTCCGATACGTAGCCCTCGAGGCATTCCTCGCCCTTGCGTTCGTGAAAATTGATCTTGCCGCATTTCTCGAAATACGGATTGATGAACCAGGGATCGACGCCCAGCACTTTGGCGAAATCGGTCGCAACGTCCTTGTATACCCCGAAGTGGTTGGACTTGCGGCGCATATACCAGCCTGCGTGCAGCGGCGGCAGCACGGTTTGCTCGAGATTTTTCAGGATCTCCGGCAGGCCCGCCGACAGGTCGTTGTTGAGCAACACGACGCAGGGATCGAACCCGTCGACGGCGAGGCGGTTGCCGTTGCGCTCGAGCGGTTCGAGCGTGAGTTTGCCGCCGTCCGGCAGCACGATATCGGCCGGCGCGGTGACTTCGGGCAACAAGGTGCCGATGCGCACGATCAGCCCGGCATGACGCAGGATTTTCTGCAATGCCGCCACGTTTTGCAGATAGAAGGTATTGCGCGTGTGGTTCTCGGGTATCAGCAGCACGCCGCGCGCATCGGGGCAGATTTTTTCCACCGCTGCCATCGTGGCCTGTACACACAGCGCATCGAATTCCGGATTCAGATTGTTGAAGCCGCCCGGGTACAGGTTGGTGTCGACGGGCGCAAGCTTGAAGCCGCTGTTGCGCAGATCCACCGACGCATAGAACGGTGTCGCATGTTCCTGCCATTGGTTGCGAAACCAATGCTCGATGTCGGGCATGGCCTTCAGAATGCCGCGCTCAAGATCGAGCAACGGGCCGGTCAGGGCCGTGGTCAGGTGCGGAACGGTCGTCATGTCAGCTCGCAGCGTTGCCGGGCGGCTATTGTAGCAAAACCGCCCGCAGTGGCTGCGGAACCCCCGGCATGATCCAGGAATAGCGACTCGGACGCGATTCCACGCGTCGCGCGATGCGGATTGTTGCCGCGATGGCGCCGAAAAAAGGGGCGCTTCCAAGCCCCCTTTTTTTACGTCAAGAGAACTTTTGACTTAATTATGGTACGCAAGCTCGCCATGCTCGTTGAGATCGAGGCCTTCGCGTTCGACTTCTTCGGGGACGCGCAAACCGATGACTAGGTCGACCAGCTTGTAGCACAGGAACGCCACCACGCCCGACCAGATAAGCGTCATGCCGACACCCCACGCCTGGCTGATCAACTGCGCGCCCATGTCGTAGTCGGCGACTTTGTTGGCCGCGTAATCGTATACGCCGGTGCCGCCCAGACTGGGCGATGCGAATACGCCCACGCCCAGCGCGCCTACGATGCCGCCGATGCAGTGCACGCCGAACACGTCGAGTGCGTCGTCGTAACCGAAGATCCGCTTGAGGCCATTGACCGACCACAGACAGACCGCGCCGACGATTATGCCCAGCGCAATCGAGCCCATCGGCCCAACCCAGCCGCAGGCGGGCGTGATGGCCACCAATCCCGCGACCGCGCCGGAGGCGGCACCCAGCATCGACGGTTTGCCTTTGAACATCCACTCGAGGAACATCCAGGACAAGGTCGCGGACGCGGTTGCGACAAACGTGTTGGCGAACACCATCGCCGTGGTGCCGTTGGCCTCGAGGTTGGAGCCGGCATTGAAGCCGAACCAGCCCACCCATAGCAGCGATGCGCCGATCATTGTCATCGTCAGGCTGTGCGGCGCCATCGCTTCACGGCCGTAGCCCAGGCGCTTGCCGATCAACAGCGCGCCGACCAGACCGGCGATGCCGGCGTTGATATGCACGACCGTGCCGCCGGCGAAGTCCAGTGCGCCTTTTTGGAAAATGAATCCGGCGATTGCCTGCGCCCTGTCGGCGGCCGCGGCGTCGGTGTATGCATCGGGACCGGCCCAGAACCACACCATATGCGCAATCGGCAGATATGAGAACGTGAACCACAGCACCATGAACATCAGCACGGCCGAAAATTTCATGCGCTCCGCAAACGCGCCGACTATCAGGCACGGCGTGATCGCGGCAAACGTGCACTGAAATACCATGTAAATGTATTCCGGAATCACGACGCCTTTGCTGAACGTCGCCGATGTCGAATCGGGCGTGAGGCCTTTAAGAAACAGGCGGTCGAAGCCGCCGAAAAACGCGTTGCCTTCGGTGAACGCGATACTGTAGCCGTACACGAACCACAGCACGGTAAGCAGCGAACAAACGACGAACACCTGCATCAGTACCGAGAGCATGTTCTTGGTGCGCACCAGGCCGCCATAGAAGAGCGCGAGGCCGGGAATTGTCATCATCAATACGAACGCGGTGGCGACGATCATCCAGGCAGTATCGCCTTTGTTGGGTTCCGGCTTCTTCGCTTCCGCCGCGGCGGGTGCAGCCGCAGGTGCCGTTGCTGCAGGCGCGGCTGCCGCGGGTTTGTCTGCCGCCTTGTCCTGCGCGACGACGGGCATTGCGGTGCCGAAACAGAAGGCGCCGGCCAGTACGAGTACAGATAATAGACGTTTCATTGTTTGGTTCTCCCTATAGCGCGTCCGCGCCGGTCTCGCCGGTACGAATGCGGTAAACCTGTTCGAGTTCGAACACGAAAATCTTGCCGTCGCCGATCTTGCCGGTATTCGCGGATTTTTCGATTGCTTCGACGACCTGGTCGAGCATTTCGCTTTTGATCGCGGCTTCGATTTTCACTTTCGGCAGGAAATCCACGACGTATTCAGCGCCGCGATAGAGCTCCGTGTGACCCTTTTGCCGTCCGAAGCCCTTGACTTCAGTGACGGTGATGCCCTGCACGCCGATCGCGGACAGCGCCTCCCTCACTTCGTCAAGCTTGAACGGCTTGATGATTGCAGTGACTAGTTTCATGGGAGTGGTTCCTCGAGGTTCAAAAAACGGGGCCGGCTAAACCGGCCCCGTCTTGACTTGCACAGAGAGTGAACGAACTATCAGTAGTTGTACGCTTTCTCGCCGTGATCCGCGAGGTCGAGACCTTCTTCCTGATCTTGGTCGCTGGAACGGATGCCGATCGTAACCTTAAGGATCAGCAGGATTACGAAAGCCACCGTGCCCGACCAGACCAAGGTGATACCGATATCCCACAGCTGTGAAATGATCTGCGCACCGGCGTCAAATTCACCAACTTTGTTGGCGACATAGTCGTAGACGCCCGTTCCGCCTAAGGCCGGATTGACGAATATCCCGGTGCCGAGCGAACCGATGATGCCGCCCACGCAGTGCACGCCGAAGGTATCCAGCGCGTCATCGTAGCCCAGCATTTTCTTGACCTTGGTCGAAGCAATCAGGCACACGACACCCGCAACCGCACAGATGATCAGTGCGCCCATCGGGCCGACGTATCCGGCGGCCGGCGTGATCGCCACCAAGCCCGCCACGATGCCGGAGCAGACGCCCAGCAGACTCGGTTTGCCCTTGATCATCCACTCGGTGAACATCCACGCACAGCCGGCGACCGCGGTGCCGAACAGGGTGTTGAAGAAGGCCATTCCTGCGCTGCCGTTGGCTTCGAGGGCGGACCCGGCATTGAAACCGAACCATCCCATCCACAGCAAGCCGGTGCCTATCGCCGTCATCATCAGGCTATGCGGTGACATATTCACTTTGCCGAAACCGTAACGCTTGCCCAGCATCAGCGCACACACCAAAGCGGCGATACCGGAGTTGATGTGCACCACCGTGCCACCGGCAAAATCCAGCGCGCCTTTCGCGAATATGAAGCCGGCGTGGCTGTTGGCGATGTCGGCTGCCTTGGCGGTGGTGTACGCATCCGGACCGTCCCAGTACCACACCATATGCGCGATGGGCAGGTAGGAAAACGTGAACCACAGGATGCTGAAGAGCAGCATGGCGCTGAACTTGAAACGTTCCGCGTATGCGCCGCAGATCAACGCGACCGTAATTGCCGCAAAAGTCAGCTGAAACATGCAGTACACGAAGTCGGGTATGTACTGGCCTTTACTAAACGTCGCCGCGACCGCGGTGGTCGGATCATCACCGGACATGAAAAACTTGTCGAGCGATCCAATGAATGGCGCCAATGAGCTGCCTTCGTGGCCTGCCGTGAACGCCATGCTGTAACCGTAGACAACCCACAGCACTGCGACGACGCAGAAAATACTGAAGCTCTGCATCACGGTCGACAACGAGTTTTTGGTGCGCGTCATGCCGGCATAAAAGAGCGCGAGACCCGGAACCGTCATCAGCAGCACGAATGCAGTGGATGTCATCATCCATGCGACGTCACCCTTGTTGCAGTCGAAACCCTTGTCGCCGCATTTTGGCGTAGGTGCTGCAGCTTCCGCGGCGGCCGGTGTTGCATCTTTTTTCTCTTCGGCTTTGGCAGGCTCCGCATCCTTCTTTTCGTCAGTTTTGGCGGCGGGCGCCTCGACAGCCGGTTTGTCTGCCGCCTTGTCCTGCGCGACGACGGGCATTGCGGTGCCGAAACAGAAGGCGCCGGCCAGTACGAGTACAGATAATAGACGTTTCATTGTTTGGTTCTCCCTATAGCGCGTCCGCGCCGGTCTCGCCGGTACGAATGCGGTAAACCTGTTCGAGTTCGAACACGAAAATCTTGCCGTCGCCGATCTTGCCGGTATTCGCGGATTTTTCGATTGCTTCGACGACCTGGTCGAGCATTTCGCTTTTGATCGCGGCTTCGATTTTCACTTTCGGCAGGAAATCCACGACGTATTCAGCGCCGCGATAGAGCTCCGTGTGACCCTTTTGCCGTCCGAAGCCCTTGACTTCAGTGACGGTGATGCCCTGCACGCCGATCGCGGACAGCGCCTCCCTCACTTCGTCAAGCTTGAACGGCTTGATGATTGCAGTGACTAGTTTCATGGTGGTTCCCCAGGAATTGGGGCCGGCAAAACCGGCCCCGCGTTTAAGCAATTAGAAAGTTTTTTGGATGAAGACCGTGCCGGTGCCTTTTGCTACGTTATTGGGATAGGGTCCCGCAGGAATATCACCAACGCCGGCCTGGGCAAGGTTGTTATAGCTGAAGCCTTTGGAGTAGAAAGCGCCGACGGAGAAATCCTTCGGCAGCGCATAGGTCAGCCCGATTTTGACGTCCTTGTAGCTGTCGATAGTGTCGTTGCTTTGCACGACGCCGCCGATCACTGCATTGCGCGGGTCGGTACCTTTGTATTTCTGGTATCCGACATGAAGATTCAACGTCAGGCCGGTGTCGCCGAGCGGCGGGTTGGCGGACAAGTCCAGGTAGTAGGTGCCTCTCGATTGGTCGACGGCGAACGTGTGATCCAGAACGCTGTAAGAAGCCTTGAAGGTCACCCATTTCCAACTGGGCGCAAGGTAGACTTCCCACGTGTCTGCTTTGGGAATGTTGGTTCCGGCGGGCAACGTTGCCCGATAACCCTGATTGATGCTGCCGGGGTAGTAGTAGTAAAGGGTGCCAAGATCGAGGACGAAATCGTTGGGCAGGTTCCACTTGTAACCACCATAGAAGTCCATCTCGAGGCTTCCACCTTCGCCGTAAATGCCCGACGTCGCCGCGGCGGTTGACGCGTTTTCCTTGAGCCAGCTGATGTTTGACAGCCAGGTGCCGGCATAGAAGCCGGACTCGTGCGCAAAGTCAAAGCCACCCTGTGCGGCGGGTTTGCGGCCGGTTTGGGTCAGTCCACGGAATATGTACTGGCTGAAAATTCCGAAATTGCCCGTAAGCGTATAAGGCGGCTTGGGTTCTTCCGGTTTTGCATCGGCAGGTTTCGCGTCGGCGGGCTTCTCTACTGCGGGTGCCGCTTGTGCAAACGCAAAGCCCGGTAGCGCGAGAGCTGCAGCAAACGCGCCAGCCTGGAGTGCTTTCTTCAACATGATC
>CAZEAX010000273.1:0-6655 GCA_964510405.1 uncultured Streptomyces sp.
CGATCAGCACCGGCATGTACTCGGGACGGCACCCCGACATTACGCCGGTGATCGCGATGCTCAGCATCGAGCCTTCGCGGCCTTCCTGCGGCAGGATGCGTATGACATCGCTTTCTTTGCGGTCGGTGAACTTGAGAAACGCATCGACGCGCTCGCGCGTCGGCGGCACGATCGGCAGCCCGTCGGTCCACAGTTGTTTGTAGAAGTGTTCCTGTATCTGATCGTAGGTTCCGCTCATCACGACCGAGCCGGGCGCGGGCTCGATTTCGGTGTTGAGATCGGGCGGCGCATCGCCGGTGAGGCCGCGCAGGAGACCGGGGGCGAGTTCTTCCTCGACCTTGCGCTTCAGCTCGGCTTCGCTGTCGACCATGGGCGCGCCGGGGTACACGCCGATGGCGAGCGGCACGCCCTGGCCTTTCTTGATGACTTCGGCCTGCTTCAGGAAGCCCGAGCCGATAATGGACGCGGTCGGGATGCCGAGCCTTTCGACCATCGCTGCGGCCCGCAACACGGCGGGCGTGCAGCTCCCTCAAGCGCCGATGCCGACGATCGCCGCGTCGGCCTTGAATGCTTTGAGCTTGTCGGGGATCGTTGCTGAGACTTCGTGCTCGCGCGCGCCGTGAAAGTTGCCGAATTGGTCGTAGGTCACGAACTTCACGCTCGGAAAGCGCTGCTTGATGTATTCGCGCACGAGGGGATAAATCGTCTCGCCGCGGAAGATCACGTCCCACAATTCGGCGACGACTTTGTCGTTGAGATCGGGCAGGCGCGCGGCGGCGGCGGTGCGCTTGACGGCTTTGCGCGAGAGCGGCCACAGCACGTCGTATTTGGGTTCATTCGTTGCCATGATTTGTGTCCTCAGGATTATTGCGAGTTCTGAATGCCGGCTGATTTGATGATGCGGTTGTACTTCGCGGTTTCGCGCGCGAGAAATTCGACGAACTGCTCGGGCGTGCTCGCGACGACGGTCATGCCTTCGCCGGCAAGCCGCTCCTTGAGTTCGGGCAGGTTCAGGACGCGGGCGACTTCCTGCTGCAATTTGGTCACGACGTCGCGCGGCGTGCCGGCGGCCACGAGCAGGCCGTACCAGTTGGTCATATCGAAGCCCGGGACGTCCTGCGCGATCGGCGGCAGTTCGGGCGCAATCGGGGAGCGTTGCGGGCTGGTGACGCCGAGTGCGCGCAGCTTGCCGCCTTTGATCAGCGGCAGGCTTTGCAGGATATTCATGAAATAGACCGGCACCTGTCCGCCGAGGACGTCGACGATCGCCGCGCCCGAACCTTTATAGGGAATATGCGTGAGCTTGACGCCGCCGGCGCTGTTGAAAAGCTCCGCGCAAAGATGCGGCAGCGAGCCGTTGCCGGCCGAGCCGACGTTGATTTCGCCGGGCCGGCTTTTGGCGAGCGCCAGCAGTTCCTTGACGGATTTCGCGGGCAGCGACGGGTGCACGACCAAAACGAGCGGGCCCGAGGCCAGATGCGAGACCGCTGCAAGGTCTTTTGACTGATCGTATGGCAGGCTTTTATACAGCGCAGGATTGGCGGCGTAGCCGGCCGGCACTATCAGCATCGTGAGTCCGTCGGGCGGCGACTTGGCCACGTAGGCTGCGCCTATCGTGCCGTTCGCGCCGGCGCGATTCTCGACGACCACCGGTTGCTTGAGATTCTCATTCAGTTTCTGGCCGATGACGCGCGACAGGATATCGGTGCCGCCCCCCGGCGGATATGGCGATACGATGCGCACGGTTCCTGCCGGATAACCGGTTTGCGCAAAGACGTTGAGCGATACAGCCATGGCAACTGAAAACATTGCCAGGAATACGCGTGCATGCATGTTGATGCGGTTCTCCTCGACCGGTCGGCCGGTCACGACGTGAATGGAATGGCGGAAGAGAGTGGGAGTCGAACCCACACAGAACTGTAAACAGCCCTCACCGGGTTTGAAGTCCGGCCGCCCCACCGGGAGCGATTCCCTTCCGTACTACGTGAACTAAATTTTCCGTGCCGATGTACTGGCCCTATAACCGGCGCGCTTTACGCGCGTCCGAGTTGATGCGGGGCCCTCACCGATGTCGGCAGTTTCGAATTGAATTATAGGGGAAACCCGATTTACCCGCCGAGCGAGGCCTTCGCCGCCTTGGCCGCCGCATTCCCATCCGCGATCGCGTGCGTGAGCAATCCGCCGTAACCCGCGCGCACCGCGCCCGCGGCGAAAACGCCGGGCATCTTCGTGCCCAGATTCGTATCTGTCACGAGAAAGCCTTCTGCATCGCGCGCGAGTTCGGCCGGCGCGAATTCGATCGACGGCTGCAGTCCGATGTACGCGAAGAATCCCGCGCACGGGATTTCGCTCGTTGCATTGTCGGCGGTGTTGCGCACGCGGACTTTCTGCACCATCGCATCGCCGAGTATCGCTTCGGCGACGCTGTTCCAGACCGGCCGGATGTTTTCGTGCTTCTTGATCGCGTCGACCAGATGCTGCCGCGCGTCGAATTTCGCGCCGCGGTGCACGAGATGCACGCGCTTCGCAAATTCCGCGAGCACCAGCGCTTCCTGCAGCGCCGAATCGCCGCCGCCGACGACCACGACTTCCTCGTCCTTGTACATGGGGCCGTCGCAGTCGGCGCATTGGGACACGCCTTTGTATTCGAATTCGGCTTCGCCGGGGATGCCGACGCGTTTCAATTTGGCGCCGGAAGCGATGATCACCGCGCGCGCCTTGTGCGTTCCCGCGTCGGTCGTGACGCTCAACTGGTTGCCGTCGCGCGCGATTGCGCTGACGGTCTCGGACAGGTTCTCGACGCCGAGCTCGGAAATCTCCATCATCAGATTGGAGGCGAAGTCGGTGCCCGAGCCGGTCGTCTCGCCGTCGAGCTCGTTGATGTTGACGACGAGGCCCCCGAACATCAGCGCTTCGATGCTCGCGGTTTTAAGCCCGCTTTGCACGGCCGCCTTGGCCGCGGTAAGGCCGGTAATGCCGGCGCCGATGACGATTACGTCGAAATTTGCCATATATTGATCCTCGTTAGCGTTTGAAGTGATGCGATGGATTGCGCCGGGCCGGCTGCTGCGGCACGGGTTTGGATGCGGGTTGCGGTTTGACGGCAGGCGGCGGCGGGGCGACCGCGGCGCCTAGTATCGGCACGAAATCCTTGCGCATCTTGCGCGCGTCGCCGATGCGCTGGGTGATGCCGAGCCGGTCGAGGCACTCGAGAATTTCGATCGCAAGCCCGCGGCCGACGCCGCTGCGGTCGCGGAACTGCGCCGCGGTGAATCCCGCGGGCACTGCTTGCGCAACGACTTGCGCGACTGCCGCCAGCTGGGCGAGCGTCGCGCGCGGATAAAAACGCTCGGGCGTCACGCGGACCAATTCGCCGGTGCGCGCCTTGCGATGCAGGAAGTCCTTGAGGATCGGTTCCTTGATGTTCGCCGCCGGCGCGAGCTCGCGCAGCGGCAGCACGTTGAATCCCGCGTTGTCGAGGATCGGTTTCAACGCCTGCCACATTTTCTCGTCGGCCGGATTGTCGGTGGCAACATGCTTCGGGAGTCGCACGGTAGAGCCGGCAACCTCGAGCTTCTTGGCGTCGCCGAGCTCGCGCAACAGTGCCGTGAACGTCGCAGCGGCGAGCGCGGACGCGAGCTGCTTGCGCAGCATGGAAATTTCGAAGCCGGTCGCCTGCGGGGAATCGCGATGCAGACGCGTCAGAGCATCGATGGCCGCCTGCTTGATGCTGTCGACGATGGCACGCGGCAGCGCTACGCGCTGTTCTTTGCCGACGATCGCGATTCCCGGTGTGGCAGCGAGTTTCGCGGCGCGGTCCGGTGTCAGATTGAACGTGCGCTCGAATTGCATGAGATCGACCCCGGCCGGCGAGCACGCGAGCAGCGCGGCCAGCGCTTTGTCGGGATCCGCAATTTCGAGCGCCGCGAGCTGGGCGGCGCGCGTTTGCGCGTTGCGCCGCGCGGCGGTGACGAACGGATCGATGACGGTGCCGCCGCCGATGGTGCGCACCGCCGACTGGTCGCGCAGGATGAAGCGGTCGCCGTTCAATGCGGCGAGCGGCCTGTCGGCGATTATCTGCACCAGTCCCGACGCGCCCGGTGCGATCGAGGCGCCGCGCCGGATCGCGATGCGCGCGGTCACGTCCGCGGTGCCCAGATGCAGATGCACCGGCGTCCAGTGCTTGAGCGGCTGGGTTTCGCTCGCGAGCAGGTGCAGGCGCACGTCGAGGCGTTGGGTAGGGGCGTGGATGGACGGCGCGACGGCCCAATCGCCGCGATGAATGTCCGCGACATCGGCACCCGTAACGTTCAGGGCGCAGCGTTCCCCCGCGATGGCCTGCGTCGCGGCCTTGCCGTCTTTCTGGATGCCGCGGACGCGAACTTCGATGCCGCTCGGCGACAACATCAATTTATCGCCGACCGCGACGGCGCCGTTGAACACCGTGCCGGTCACGACGGTGCCGCTGCCGGCGATGGTGAATACGCGGTCTATCGCGTAACGCAGATTGCGCCCGGCGTGTTCGCGGTCGCCGAATTCGCGCGCGGCTTGTGCCAGCGCTTCGCGCAGTTTATCGACGCCGTCGCCGCTGATCGCAGACACGGGCAGGACTTCGATGTTGGCGAGTGCGGTCGAAGCGAGCAGCGCGCGTACGCTGGCGGCGACTTCCGCAACGCGTTCCGCCGGTACGCGGTCGGTCTTGGTGATGATGGCGATGCCGCGCTTGATCGTGAGCAGATCGACAATGTGCAGATGCTCTATGGTCTGCGGCATCACGCCGTCGTCGGCGGCCACGATCAGCATGACGTAGTCGATACCGCAGACGCCGGCCAGCATGTTGCGCACGAAACGTTCGTGCCCGGGGACGTCGACGAAACCGATTACGTTGCCGGAGTCGGTCTTGCGGTACGCAAAGCCCAGGTCGATCGAGATGCCGCGCTTCTTTTCTTCCGGCAGGCGGTCGGTGTCGACCCCGGTCAGCGCCTTTACCAGCGTCGTTTTGCCATGGTCGATGTGACCGGCGGTGGCGACGATCACGCGGATTTTCCCGGCGCGAGTTTGAGGTCGCCGAGTTGCGCGACGAAACCCGCTTCATCGTCGAGACAGCGCAGATCGAGGATGAACGCGCCGTCCCTGATATGGCCGATCACCGGCACGGGCAGCGCGCGGAACGCGATCGACAGCGCATCGGCTGCGCTGCTTTTGCGTTTCGCGCGCGGCGTCACCGCGATGCCTGCGCTGGGCAGTGCGTCGACCGGCAACGCACCGCTGCCGATCTGGCTCGAGCACGCGATGATGGCGGCGTCGGCATGATCCCGGACTGCGGCAGCGACCGCCGGCAATACACGCTGCGCCTGCGCTTCGATGTCCGGTTGCGGGCGCGTGAGCAGGCGCAGCGTCGGCAACTCGCGGACGAGGCGCGCGGGATCGGCGTACAGGCGCAGCACCGCTTCGAGCGCCGCGAGCCGCACTTTGTCGATGCGCAACGCGCGCTTCATCGGGTTCTTGCGGATTTTCGCGATCAGGTCCGCGCGGCCGACGATCAGGCCGCATTGCGGACCGCCGAGCAGCTTGTCGCCGCTGAACGTGACGATATCGGCGCCGTCCGCAATCGCTTCGTGCGGCGTCGGTTCGTGCGGCAATCCGTACGCTTCGAGGTCGATCAGCATGCCGCTGCCCAGATCGTTCAGGAACGGCAGTTCATGCCGGTGCGCGATGGCGGCAAGTTCGCTTTCCGGCACGCTCGCGGTGAAGCCCTGGATCGCGTAGTTGCTTGCGTGGACTTTCATGATTGCCGCGGTGCGCGTGCCGATCGCCTGCTCGTAGTCGCGCGCGTGCGTGCGGTTGGTGGTGCCGATTTCCTTCAGCTTGCAGCCCGCGCGCGCCATGATGTCGGGAATCCGGAACGCGCCGCCGATTTCGACCAGCTCGCCGCGCGACACGATGACTTCCTTCTTCGGCGCGAGCGAGTTCAACACGAGATAGACGGCGGCCGCATTGTTGTTGACGACGACCGCGGCTTCCGCGCCGGTCAGTCGCTGCAGCCACGCTTCGACGTGGCTGTCGCGTTCGCCGCGCGCACCGCCGCCCAGGTCGAATTCGAGATTCACCGCGCGGGTCATTGCCGCGGTGGCTGCCGCCGCCGCAACTTCGGGATAAAGCGCGCGCCCGAGATTGGTATGCAGCACGGTGCCGGTCAGGTTGAAGACCGGCCGCAGCGACGGCTGGCTCAGCGCGTGCAAGCGCGCGATGCAATGTGCGGTGAGCGCTTCGTCAGAGGGTGGCGCTGCGGCGGCATCCCCGGCAAGGATGGCGCGCTGCTCGTCGAGCACCGCGCGCAGGGTTTCGACTACGAGCGGGCGGCCGTGCCGGTCGATGAGAGCCCCGACCGCGGCGAGCTTGAGCAGGCGGTCGATCGAAGGCAACGCGCGACGCGCGGCGGCGGCGGAATTCAACATGACCGCGGCGGCGTGCGACGGGGTGCGGCAAGCAATCGGAGATGCGTCAACATGGGCAGGACCGGCGCGCACGGCGCCGTTATTGCGACGGAGAGGAGATGTAGTTTAGCGCAATTTTCGCCGCTCATGGTATTGTGGGCTTGCATGCGGCTTGGACCAGGGAGGAGAGATGAGATCCAGCATGATTGTAGTTTGCC
>CAZEAX010000274.1:0-6651 GCA_964510405.1 uncultured Streptomyces sp.
GATGTCATTAAAACATTCCTTGTCGATTTATGCGGTCGTGCTACAGACGTTTCAGCATTGGCATGCATATTGCGTGCCTGAAAGCATGCATCTGCGCACCAATTATGGGCTGACCAAATGATCTATCAAGCCTATCAAGCGTATGCGGACGTTTTGACCCCCGTACGCGGCATTGCAAAATCGGTTGTCACGGCGTACGACAAGCTGCGCCCGGCGGTCGGTGGGCACATTTCGGTGCGTCGCGTGGCAGCGGCCAACGCGCTGCTGGCGCTGGTGCGTCTCACGCATGAACGTCCCCATTTTGGCATCGATTCGGTCCAGTGCAGTGGCCGTGAAGTCGCGGTAACCGAAGAAGTCGTCGATAGTACGCCATTTTGCAAGCTGCTCCACTTCAAAAAAGATCATGCGGTTATGCAGCCCCGCGTGCTGGTGGTGGCGCCGATGTCCGGCCATTTCACGACCTTGCTGCGCGGCACGGTGCACACTTTGCTGCGCGACCACGACGTTTATTTGACGGACTGGCTCAATGTGCGCGACGTGCCGTTAAGACACGGACGGTTCGACCTCGACGATTTCATTGAACATATAGTCCGTTTCCTGCGATTTCTGGGGCCGGGCTCCCATCTGCTCGCGGTGTGCCAGCCGACGGTCGCGGCGCTGGCGGCGGTCGCATTGATGGCGGCTGACGGGGATTGCGCGCAGCCGGCAACCATGACCTTGATGGCGGGACCGATGGATACGCGCGTGAATCCGACCAAAGTCAACGAACTCGCCACCAGCAAGCCGATCACGTGGTTCGAGCGCAACCTTATCGATACGGTCCCGGTTCGTTACGCGGGCTGGTTGCGGCGCGTGTATCCCGGATTCATTCAACTCGCCGCATTCATGAGCATGAACCGCGCCCGCCATGCCAAGGCGTTTACCGACCTTTACCATCATCTGGCCGACGACGATGTCGAGAAAGCGGAGCCGATTCTGACTTTCTATCACGAGTATTTCGCGATGATGGATCTGCCCGCCGAGTTCTACCTGCAGACGATTGGCGCGGTATTCCAGCAATATTTGTTGCCGTTGGGCAAGCTTACGTCGCGCGGACGGCTGGTCGAGCCGCGCGCGATCCGGCGCACGGCGCTTTTGACGGTCGAGGGCGAGAAGGATGATATCTGCGCTGTTGGGCAGACGCTTGCAGCCCAGGATATGTGCACCGGCATCCGCCAGTACATGAAGGAGCACCACATGCAGCCGGGTGTCGGCCATTACGGCGTCTTCAACGGGCGCAAGTGGGACGGGCAGATCTATCCGCGGCTGCGCGCATTCATACACTCGCACGATTGATGGTCTGACGGGAACGTTTAATGCTTGGTGAATCGGGGTTCGCAACTCAAGACAGGGAGGCTGCCATGCTCGATAAAACACGCACTCAGTTTTCGCACGTAAAACCCGGCGATACCGCATTTCGCAGCGATGGATTGCGCGATTTTTTCAAATATCGCGATCTCGGCATCGCCGAGGCGACCAACGGCAAGGTCATCGCGCAACTCGTGCGCGCGAACGCTGCACCGGAAAAGGGCACCGGGTGGCACTATCACGAGGCGGAATTCCACATGGTGCTGATGCTCAAGGGCTGGGCGAAGTTCATGTACGAGGACAAGGAAACGCTCGTTGCCGCAGGCGACTGCGTGCACCAGCGGCCCGGCATCGTTCATTACCTCTTCGATTACTCGCCTGACATGGAATACCTCGAAGTGGTCGGTCCGGCCGATTTCACCACGACCGACGTTACCGGTCCCTGCGCCGTGCCCGCGCCCAAGCCTTGGTGAAAGGCGCAACTACGGCCGCGCAATAATCAGCGTTACGCCGATTTGGGAGCCCGAGCGCTCCCTCGTTGAGCCCGCCGCGCATATCCAGTAACCTCTGTTCTCACTCGAGAGAGCCGGGGACGGAGCGATGGAGTTTCGCTGGATGCTGCTTATGGTAGCGACGTATTGCGGCGCAAATGTGTTGGCGGCCGCGGCGGATTATCCGGCGCATTCGATCCGCTATATAGTGCCGCAGGGCGCGGGCGGCTCCTCCGATACGCTCGCGCGCCTCGTTACGCAGAAACTCTCCGAGAGCCTCGGCCAGCAGGTCGTCACCGACAATCGCCCCGGCGCGACCGGCAATATAGGCACTGAAATGGCGGCGCGTGCGGCGCCCGATGGCTACACGCTGCTGCAGGTCGCGACTTCGCACGCCACCAATCCCGCGTTGTCGGTCAAGATGCCGTTCGATCCGATCCGCGACTTCGCGCCGATTACCTTATTGTCGCAATCGCCCAATTTGTGGATAGTGCATCCGTCGCTGCCGGCGAAAAATATGCGCGAGCTGATCGCGCTCGCGAAAACACGTCCCGGCGAAATCAATTACTCGTCATCAGGCACGGGCTCATCGCAGCATCTCGCCGGCGAATTGCTGAAGTCCATCGCGCACATCGACATCGTGCACATACCGTACAAAGGCAGCCCGCCGGCGTTGATCGATTTGCTGGGCGGTCGCGTGGTTCTGATGTGCTCGACGATTGCGCCTGCGATGCCTCTTGTAAAGTCGGGAAAATTGCGTGCGCTCGCGGTGACGGGCTTGAAGCGCTCGGCGGCGGCGCCGGAAATTCCCACGGTCGCCGAGAGCGGATTGCCGGGTTATGAGGCAACGGCGTGGCAGGGCGTGCTGGCCCCCGCCGGCACGCCGGGCGAGATCGTCGTGAGGCTCAACACCGAACTCGTGCGCGTCATCAACCTGCCCGAAGTGCGCAAGCAGCTCGCGGAGCAGGGCTATGAGCCTGCCGGCAATACGCCCGGGCAGTTCGCCGAGTACATCAAGACCGAAATCGCGAAGTGGACGCGCGTGATCAAGGCCGCGGGATTGAAAGCGGAGTGAATGCGGGTAGCCGCGACATTTTTTCTGGTTTTGGTCGCGCTGCTGCCCGCGGCGGAAGCGGCCGATCAGCCATTGACACGCCAGCAGGCATCGCGCGCGCTTTCCAGCGCCGATGTCGCGATGCGCCGCGCCGGCGCAAGCCAACTCGGCGAAGTCGGCCGCATGGGCGACGTGGCGGCGCTGGTCAAGGCGCTGCGCGATCGCGACGAAGCGACGCGCGCCATCGCCGAAGCCGCGATCCGGGAAATCTGGGGCCGCTCCGGCGACGTGCAAATAGACGAACTATATCTCCAGGGCCTGGATTTGATGAATTCCGGCGCGGCCGGCGAGGCGATCAAAACGTTCACAGTTATTATCGGCAGGAAGCCTGAATTCGCCGAGGGTTGGAACAAGCGGGCCACCCTGTATTACTCGATCGGCGAATACGAAAAATCGCGGCGCGACTGCGACGAGGTCATAAAGCGCAATCCGCTGCATTTCGGCGCGCTCGCCGGCTACGGCCTGATTTACATGCAGTTGAACCAGCCGGAGCGCGCGCTGGATTATTTCAAGCGCGCATTGAAGATCAACCCTAACATGCAGGGCGTGGCGCAGAATATCGAGCTGCTCGAGCAGCAGGGCAAAGCCAAGCGCAGGAATTACATCTGATGATGCCAATTCGATGAGCGGTCCACCCGAAGTACGTCGCACCGACAAGTTGATGTCCGATGAGAAGATCGGCGAACTGTTGTCGACCTCGTATTGCGGCCGTCTGGGCACGGTCGGTCCGGATGGCGTTCCCTATATCTGTCCGCTGCTGTATGTGTGGATGAATGGCCAAGTGTGGATGCACAATACCAGCGCCCAGGGTCATCTGCAGACGAACGTGCGCCATGAGCCGAGGGTGTGTTTCGAGATCGACACGCCGGGCAAGGTATTTCCCTATGGCCGCTTCGAGTGCGATACGTCGATCGAGTATCGCAGCGTCGTGGTGTTCGGGCGGATCAGCATCGTCGACGATCGCGCGCTGAAGACGGCGTTCTTCGATGCTTTGATGGCCAAGTATTATGCTGACGATCCGACGCGGCCCAAAGGGTTCTATCCGCGGCTCGACGCGGTGGTCGTCTATGCGCTCGCTGTCGAGCGCATGACGGGCAAGGAAACCGCGCTGCCGGCGGCCGACGCGCAATGGCCCGCGGCGGACTGCACCAAATCGCCCAATGCGGTGGCCCCGCACGATAAATGAAGTTGGCGCTGCCGCTGATTGCCGGCCTGCTGCTTTCGAGCGTCTCCTGCGCCGGTAATGGCGATTCAAATTCCGTGAATAGTCGCGTTCCCGGCGGCTGGTCATCCGCATCCGTAGATGATGCGCGGGTCAAAATCGCGGCCCGGAATGCGGTCGCCGCTCAGGCGTCGATCGACGGGACTGGGCTGACGCTGGCTTCGATCGAAGACGCGCAGCAGCAGGTGGTCGCGGGCATGAGCTACAAATTGCGATTATCGGTAGTGAAAGACGATCGGCGGCAATTTGCGAATGCGACCGTCTGGGCGAAACTCAATGGCACGTACGAACTGACCGCATGGTCGTGGGAATAAGCGTCGTTCTTGCCTAAGCCGTTTTGAGCGCGGATTCCTGGTCAAATCTTCCGGCATCAGCATGGCAGCGGCCCGCAGGCGCGCGCCTGATGCGATAATACGTATTCAATGCAGGGAAAATCACAGCAGGTATCGCTTCGGCGGGGCGCGCAGGTCATGGGGGCGGTTGCGGCGGCGCTGCTCGCGCAGCAAACATTTGCTGCCGCCTATCCGGAAAAACCGATACGCATGATCGTCGCCGTGCCACCCGCGGGGCCCGCGGACACATTGTCGCGGCTTATTTCGCCAAAACTTACGGAAGCGCTCGGCCAGAGCATCGTCATCGACAATCGGGCGGGTGCCAACGGCAATATCGCCTATGAGATGACCGCGCGCGCCGTGCCTGACGGTTACACGATCACCGCGGTTGCCGCGGGTGTCGCGATCAATCCGAGCCTTTATCAGGATGTGAAGTTCGATCCGGTCAGTGATTTCGCAGCGATCACGCAAGGTATCTCGGTGCCGAATATTCTCGTCGTCCATCCTGCCGTCGCCGCGACTACCGTGAAGGAACTGATCGCATTGGCGAAAGCGCGCCAGGGAAAATTCGTGTTTGCGTCCGCGGGCAACGGAACGTCCGGCCATCTCGCGCTCGAACAATTCAAAATCCTGTCCGCTATCGATGTGGTGCACGTGCCGTATAAAGGCGGCGGACCGGCGCTGACGGAATTGCTCGGCGGCCAGGTACAGGCTTTGTTCAGTATCGCGCTCGTGGCGATGCCGCAAGTCAAGGCGGGCAGGATCAGGGCGCTCGCGATCACGAGCGCGAAGCGCTCCGCCATGGCGCCCGAATTGCCGACCATCGCCGAATCGGGATTCCCCGGTTTCGAATGCGTGGGCTGGTTCGGCTGGATTGCGCCGGCGCGCGTGGCGCCGGAAATCATCGCGCGGCTTAATCGCGAAATGGTGCGCATATTGAATCTGCCGGAGATGCACGAGCGTTTGCTGGGGCTGGGCGCCGATCCGGTCGCGAATTCGCCGCAGCAGTTCGCTTCGTTTATCAAAAGCGAGCACGATAAGTGGGCGCGCGTAATCAAGCAGGCCAGAATACAGGCAGAATAAACAGGGAGGCGGCGGCATGGCGAAGGCAAACGTGAAAGCGAAGGCAGGAACGAAACCGGTAGCGAAGAGCGGCTCGCGGGCGAAGGCCAAGCCGCGCGCGAAAGGCATCCGCAAAGTCGGTTACGTCGACGTGCAGAACCACGGCCATGCCGGCCTGAATTCCGTGCATTGGCACGATTGCGCTGGCGGCGGCCAGGTCGTGGTCCAGAACAATGTCGCCTACGTTGGCAACATGCGCAATCCGCACGGTACGCAGATCGTCGACGTGAAAGATCCGAAAAAGCCCAAGCTGCTCGCCGAGTTGACCATGCCGCCGGGCACGCACTCGCACAAGGTACGCGTGCACGGCGACATCATGCTGGTGAATCGGGAAGCGCTCGCCGCGCATTCGCTGCAGGGCGAAGTGCCGCCGGAGGGCTACAACGGCGGCCTCGGCATCTACGACATCTCGAAGCCGGCCCAGCCGAAATTGATCACCGAATGGAAGGCGACCCTGGGACCCGGCGCAAGCTATGCGCGCGGCGTGCACCGCTTCGACTTCGATGGCCGCTATGCGTACATCTCGCCAACCATCGACGGTTACATCGGCAACATCGTGATGATCCTCGACCTCAAGAATCCGGCCAGGCCCGAGGAAGCCGGCCGCTGGTGGATGCCGGGGCAATGGGTTGGCGGCGGCGAGACGCCGACCTGGAAAAACGACGCGCACAAGTGCCACCATCCGCTGCGCTTCGGCAACCGGCTTTACACGAGCTACTGGCAGGGCGGGCTGGTCATACTCGACATCGACGACATGACGAAGCCGAAGTTCGTCTCCGGCCTCGATTGGAGCCCGCCTTTTCCTTGGCCGACACATACGGCGCTGCGCATTCCGTTCAAGATAAAGCAGCGCGATTTCATGCTGGTTTCTGACGAGGACGTGTTCCGCCAGCCCGACTTTCCGCCGTATCCGGCATCGTTTTTGTGGATGGTCGATATCACCGACGAAAAACATCCGCAGCCGATCTCGACTTTCCAGATCGAGGACATGCCCGACACGCCGCAGCCGCGCATGACCGGCTG
>CAZEAX010000275.1:0-6635 GCA_964510405.1 uncultured Streptomyces sp.
GGATAGATGTGGTGGCCGCACCATTGGCAAGCAAAAGCGCGACGGCCTTCGATGCGGTGGAATTTAGCGGACACAACCCCGCAGCCCGGGCAGGCTTTGATGTTCTTCCTTGCCATGATCGCATCAAGGCAGGCTTCATCATTCGGGTATTGGTTACGAAACTGGATAAAGGTGTATTTCATGGCGGTCTCCGTTGACAGTTCCAATACTACAGAACGCACTACTTGTTGTCAAGGGATACTGACCAAAACGCGTGCAATTGTTTAAAAGTATGCGGCGTAAATTTGACAAGGGGCGGGCCATCGATGATGATGCGAAGCTCATGATCTAGAAGAATTTTTCCTCGCAGCGTTCAAGCGCTTTAACATTTTTTCCGAGCATATGACCATGGATACTCTTAGCCACAACGCGCCAGCCCCCGTGTCTGCCGACGGCGCCCGCGCGGCATGTTGGAGCATAGCCACGGTCGCGCAGCTGCTCGACCTGCCGTTCAATGATTTGCTCTATCGCGCCCAAACCGTGCATCGCGAAAATTTCGATGCGAACGCAGTCCAGCTGTCGACCCTTTTGTCGATCAAGACCGGCGGGTGCCCGGAAGATTGCGGTTACTGTCCGCAGGCTGCGCGCTATCACACGGGCGTGGCGAACGAAGACATGCTGGCGGTTGACGCGGTCGTGGCGGCGGCGCGCGCGGCGCGCGATCAAGGCGCGACGCGTTTTTGCATGGGCGCGGCATGGCGCGGACCCAAGCAACGCGAACTCGACCGCGTGCTCGAAATGGTGAAAGCTGTGCGCGGACTCGGCATGGAAACGTGCGCCACGCTCGGAATGTTGAAGGAAGGGCAGGCCGAACAGTTGAAAAACGCCGGCCTCGATTACTACAACCACAATCTCGACACCGCGCCCGAATTTTACGGCGAGATCGTTTCCACGCGGACGCAGGATGACCGGCTCAATACGCTGGACAAAGTGCGCAGTGCGGGCCTTCACGTGTGCAGCGGAGGCATTGTCGGGATGGGCGAGACGCGCCGCACGCGCGCCGCTTTGATCGCCCAGCTCGCGAACCTCGATCCCTATCCCGAGAGCGTGCCGATCAACAACCTGGTGCAGGTCAAAGGCACGCCGCTCCATGGCACCGCTCAACTCGATCCCTTCGAATTCGTGCGCACTATCGCTGCTGCGCGCGTCACCATGCCCAAAGCGATGGTGCGCTTGTCGGCGGGCCGCCAGGAAATGTCGGAAGGCATCCAGGCGTTGTGTTTCGCGGCCGGCGCCAATTCCATTTTTTATGGCGACAAGCTGCTGACCACCGGCAATCCCGAAGCCGAACGCGATCGCGCGTTGCTGGACAAACTCGGCATGTATCCTTTGCGCGCGCCGGCGGCGGGCAAGGGACCGGCAGCGCAGGATAACTGACCGCGCGCGCCGGCGTTTTTGCTGAATCTATCCATATCCGCTGCATGTCCTTCGACGACCTCGCTGCCGATCTCGTCGCGCTGGAGGCGCGCGGCCTGCGGCGCCAACGCCGGTTGCTCGAAAGCCCGCAAAGCGCGCACGTCACGGTTGACGGCCGCGACTACGTCGCATTTTGCAGCAACGACTATCTCGGGCTCGCCGCCGATTCGCGGCTGATTGCCGCTGCCTGCAAAGGCGCTCGCGCGGACGGGGTCGGCGCCGGCGCGTCGCATCTGATACTCGGCCACGCGTCATCCCACCACCGGCTCGAAGACGCGCTCGCCCGATTCGTGCAACTGCCGCGCGCGTTGCTGTTCTCGACCGGCTATATGGCGAACATCGGTGCAGTTACCGCGCTTGTCGGACGCCATGACGACATATTTTCGGACAAACTCAATCACGCATCGCTGAACGATGCCGCGCAATTGTCGCGCGCGAATTTCAAGCGCTACATGCATTGCGATCTTGCCGCGCTGGAGCGGCTGCTGGCGGCGTCAATGGCGCGCCGCAAACTGGTCGTGACCGATGCGGTGTTCAGCATGGACGGCGATATCGCGCCGGTGCGGGAATTGCTGGAACTGTGCGAGCGTTTTGACGCATCGCTGCTGCTCGATGATGCGCACGGCTTTGGCGTCCTGGGCGCGGCCGGCGGCGGCGTGCTGAGTCATTTTAAAGTCGCATCGCCGCGCATTATTTACATGGCGACGCTCGGCAAGGCGGCGGGCGTCTCCGGCGCTTTCGTCGCCGGCGAGCCGGACCTGATCGACACGCTGATACAGGGCGCGCGCACTTACATCTACACCACGGCGACGCCGCCTATGCTTGCCCACGCGCTGCTCGCCAGCCTGGAAATCATTGCGCGCGAAAACGGGCGGCGGGAAGCGCTCGCGCGCTTGATCGAACAATTGAAAACCGGTGTTGCCGGCCTGCGCTGGCAGTTGATGCCTTCCGAAACTGCGATCCAGCCGCTGATGATCGGCGGCAACGCCGAGGTCATGCGGGTGTCGGCGGCGCTGGCCGAACGCGGCGTACTCGTGCCCGCAATCCGGCCGCCCACGGTCCCAACCGGCACTGCGCGGCTGCGCATCTCATTGTCGGCTGCGCACACGGACGAAGATGTTGCGCGATTGCTCGATGCATTGCATTGCGTCGAAAAAGCCACCTGATGCGCGTCAAAGTCGCGGGTGCCGGTCCCGATCTCGTGCTGCTGCACGGCTGGGGCATGCATGCAGACGTGTGGGATGACGTGGCGGCGTCGCTGGCGCGGCAATTTCGGGTGCACAGCGTCGAGTTGCCGGCCGCCACAAGCGCGCCGGATGCGCTCGACGTGATCGTGGGAACAATTTCCGCCGCCAGCGCGCCGCGCGCGATCGTATGCGGATGGTCGCTTGGCGGGCAGTTGGCGCTGCGCTGGGCGAAGCTCATGCCGGGCCAGGTCACGCGCCTCGTTTTGATTGCGACGACGCCGCGCTTTGTGCGCGCTCCCGATTGGGATCACGGCATGGAGCCGGCGATGTTTGATGCATTTGTGCATAATTTCGCGCGGGACGTCGATGGCACGGTGCAGCGCTTTCTGCTTTTGCAGGCGCACGGCGATGCGGCCGCCCGCAAGGTGGCGCGCCGCCTGCGCGAGTGCATTGCGGCGGGGGGCGATCATGACGTTGCGGCGCTTGCCGCGGGATTGCAAATATTGAAGAACACGGATTTGCGTTCGGATCTGCCGGCGATCGGGCAACCGGTACTCGTAGTGCACGGCGAGCACGATGTCGTCGTGCCGCGAGGTGCGGGCGAATATCTGCGGCACACGTTGCCGCATGCCGAGCTTGAGATCATCGCCGGTGCCGCGCACGCATCGTTCATCGCGCAGCCGCAAGCCGTCGTTGAACGCATTGCGAGGTTTTGTCATGGATAACGCGACCGCGATCGACAAGCGCCGGCTGCGCGAGTCATTCGAAAAGGCGGCGCCCGCCTACGACGCGGCCGCGGTGCTGCAGCACGAGGTGTGCCGGCGCATGCTGTCGCGGCTCGAGTTCGTTAAGCTGAATCCGGCGGCGATACTCGACGCGGGTTGCGGGACCGGCAACGTCGTGCCGGCTTTCTATCAGCAGTTTCCACGCGCGGCTATCTACGCGCTCGATATCGCGGCGGGCATGGTGCGGCTGGCCAGCGCGCGCGCGCCGTGGTGGAAACGCGTGCTGGGGCGTGGCTTGATACCGGTGTGCGGCGACATCGAGCGATTGCCGTTGCGCGCCGCGGCGGTCGACCTCGTGTGGTCGAACCTGGCGCTGCAATGGGTGAACGATCCGCCGCGCGCTTTCGGGGAGTTGCGCCGGGTGCTTAAGCCCGGCGGGTTGCTGATGTTCAGCACTTTCGGCCCCGATACGCTGCGGCAATTGCGCGCCGCCTACGCGGGCACCGATCGCTACACGCACGTCAATCGCTTCATCGACATGCACGATCTGGGCGACATGCTGGTGCACGCAGGATTCTCCGATCCGGTGATGGATATGGAATACATTACGCTCACTTACGCGGACGTGCGCGCGCTGATGCGCGATTTGAAGACGATCGGCGCGCACAACGTGACCGCCGGCCGGCGGCCGGGCATGACTGCGCGCGCGGTGCTGGCGGCGGTCGAACGCAATTACGAACGGTTCCGGCAGGAGGGCCGATTGCCGGCGACCTTTGAAGTCGTCTACGGCCATGCCTGGGTGCCGCAAAAGCGCACCATGCGCGATGGCAAACCCGTCATCGAGATCAAGCCGCTGCGGGAAGGCAACGGATGACGCACGACGCAGCGCGCAATGTGGCGCGCGGATATTTCATCACCGGCACCGACACCGGCGTCGGCAAAACGTTGGTCGCTTGCGCGCTACTGCACGCGTTCGCGCGCGCGGGCCAGCGCGTGGTCGGCATGAAGCCGGTGGCGGCGGGCTCGGTTCGCGGCGCCGAAGGACCTGTCAACGACGACGTCGCGCAGTTGTGCGCCGCCAGTAACGTCATTTGCGGACTCAAGCTGGTCAATCCATATTGCTTCGAGCCAGCGATCGCGCCGCATCTCGCAGCGGCCTTGGCGGGCGTGACTATCGATATCAAAGAGATCATGCGGTCGTATGCGCTGCTCGCCGCCCAAGCGGACAAGGTCATTGTCGAAGGCGTCGGCGGTTTTTGCGTGCCGTTGAATCGCCATGAAGATACCGCCGATCTGGCGCACGGCCTGGGATTACCGGTAATTATGGTAGTCGGCGTGCGCCTGGGTTGCCTGAATCACGCCTTGTTGACGGCACGGGAGATCCGCGCGCGGGGACTCAAACTCGCCGGCTGGATCGCGAACCGCATCGATCCTGCGATGCCGGCGTCCGGCGACAACATCGCGGCGCTGACCGAACGGCTGGATGCGCCGTTATTGGGCGCGCTCCGATTTGCGCCTGCGCCTGACGCGCAGCGCATCGCCGCCCACCTCGATTTGTCCCATCTCGGCTGAAAGTCACGCGCCGGCGCACACCCGTCGCTGACTTGGCCGCGGCTCAGGAAAACCTGACGATTTCACTAGGCCTAAGGTTTGCCTAGACAGTCGCGGGTGTGATAAATTCCAGCAGCTTTTCGCATGTTAGCCTGATTGGGAGCAGGTCGATGGGGTGTTTTGACGTGGGACGGGTCCGCTCAGCAGTTAAAGGCCCGACGCAAGCGCACCCCGACATCTACAGGCCGGGATCTCGCGGCCGAATCCGTCGCGCTGGATTTGCATTGCACGACCGTTGCGTTGGCGCGGTCGCGTCTTCGCGCAACCCGTGACCAGTTTCTGGCGCAACGCGCAACCGCAACGAATTTAACGCACCGTTGGAGTCAAGCATGATCAGTAAGTGGATAAAGCGTTTTGCGCTCGCCGCCGCAGCGGCCGGCAGCCTGGTGCCGGCATTTGCGGTCGCGAACGGATACAACCTGCAGACACCGCAAACCATCATCGCGCACGAGATCTACGATCTGCATACGCTGATCTTCGTGATCTGCTGCGTGATATTCGTGGTCGTGTTCGGCGCGATGACCTATTCGATCATCATGCATCGCAAGTCCGTCGGTCACAAAGCCGCGCAATTTCACGAAAACACCACGGTCGAAATCGTCTGGACCATAGTGCCGTTTGTGATCCTGATCGGGATGGCGATTCCGGCGGCGAAAACGATCCTGCAGATGAAGGATACATCCAGCCCCGACATGACGATCAAGGTCACGGGCTACCAGTGGAAGTGGGGTTACGACTATCTGCAGGAAGGCATCAGCTTTTACAGCAGCCTCGGTACCCCGCGCGAGATGATCACCGACAATTCCGCCGAGGGCTACAAGAAGCGCGAGGGTTACGCCAACTACCTGCTCGAAGTCGATAATCCCGTTGTCGTGCCGGTGGGCAAGAAGGTGCGCTTGATACTCACCGCGAACGATGTGATCCACGCCTGGTGGGTGCCGGCCTTCGGCGTCAAGCAGGACGCGATCCCCGGGTTCGTGCGCGATACCTGGTTCAAAGTGGACAAGGCGGGCACCTACCGCGGCCAGTGCGCCGAGCTCTGCGGCAAGGAGCACGGATTCATGCCGATCGTGGTCGAGGCGGTCGAGCCGGAAAAATACGCGCAGTGGGTCGCCGATCAGAAGAAAAAAATGGCCGCCCAGGCGGACGATCCGAACAAGACCTACACGCTGGATGAATTGAAGTCGCGCGGCGAGAAAGTGTATGCCGCCAACTGCCAGGTCTGCCATCAACCGACCGGCATGGGCCAGCCGCCGGCGTTTCCCGCGTTATCGGGCTCGAAAATCGTGACCGGTCCGAAGGAAGCGCATCTCGACCGCGTGTTCAACGGCAAGCCGGGCACCGCAATGGCTTCGTTCAAGCAATTGTCGGATGTTGAAATCGCGGCCGTGATCACTTACGAACGCAATTCGTGGGCCAACAAGACCGGCGACATGGTGTCGCCCGCCGACGTCAAGAAACTACGCAAATAGGCTTTAGGAGAGACCCCATGCAAGCAGCACACGCACAAGATCACGCCCACGGCCACGACGATCACGCGCACCATCCGTCGGGCATCATGCGTTGGGTCCAGACGACCAACCACAAAGACATCGGCACGCTGTACCTGATCTTCAGCCTGACGATGTTTTTCATCGGCGGACTGCTCGCATTCGGC
>CAZEAX010000276.1:0-6629 GCA_964510405.1 uncultured Streptomyces sp.
TTGATCGCACTGTCCTTGCCGGCCGCGTCCATGGCTTGGAAAATCAGCAGCAGAGAATGGTTGTTGTTGGCGTACAGCAGGCTTTGCTGCGCGGTCAGCCCGGCGATTCTCTCCTTGATCAGCGCCCGGTAGTGCTTGCGTGATTTATACAGGGGCTTGACCGCCGTCGGTCGCATCGCGAGCCCGGCTCTCTTGCCTTCCACCACGCGAAAATCTTCGCAATCGGCGTCCAACGATGCTGTCTCCTGTTCTGTAACGGCGATTTTCCACTGCGCCAACGACACCCTCTGTGCGGTTCCGAACATACGGGCCGTTCCCCGCACGCTATTCTCGGTTTTTGCAGCAATGCGCGCCCCGTAAATGCGATGGATGCACAAAGACAATCCGGAATGGGTATCTGGTTCCATCTGGCCCAGGCGGCCCGCCTTGTCTTCTGGCTGCTGCTGATCGGCATATTGCTGCTGCAGATTTTCGGCGGCGGCGACACGACCCAGAAGAAGCGCGACCTCCTGCTCGATCAGTTCCAGAGCGAGCGCAAGTCGCGGGTGATCGCGCTGATTCACCGCCAGGAAAGCCTCAGCATCCTGGGCGTGCCGGTGTCGAGCTACATCAACATCGAAGACTCCGAGGCGGTGCTGCGCGCAATCCGGCTCACGCCCGACGATCAACCCATCGATGTGATTCTGCACACGCCCGGCGGCCTCGTGCTGGCCGCCGAACAGATCGCGAAAGCGCTCGCCGACCGCAAGGCCAAAGTCACCGTTTTCATTCCCCATTACGCCATGAGCGGCGGCACCCTGATCGCGCTGGCCGCCGACGAGATCGTGATGGACCGGAATGCCGTGCTCGGCCCCGTCGATCCGCAGATCGGGGACGTGCCGGCCGCGTCCATCCTCAAGGTGCTGCAAATCAAGAAGCCCCAATTCATCAGCGACGAGACGCTGATGCTGGCCGATATCGCCGCGAAAGCCCGAGTCCAGGTCGCCAGCTTCGTGGCCGACATATTGACCAAACGCCTGCCGCGCAAAAAAGCCGAGGAACTCGCGGTGATCCTGAGCGAAGGCCGGTGGACGCACGACTTTCCGGTGTCCGTCCAATTCGCCAAAGAACTCGGACTGCCGGTCACGACCGAGATGCCGCGCATAGTGTACGAACTGATGGATCTATATCCGCAGGCCAACACCCGCCGCCCCTCGGTAGTCTACGTCCCGGTCCGGGGCTATGGCGACGGCAAAAGCGCGCCCGCTGCGCCGGTCCCCGCCGATCCCAACCCGGCGCCCAAGCCCGGCAAGTAGGCACGACAAAATACCATCAGGCGCCGGCGACAAGAGCACCGCGTTGCGCGCGCGCACTTGGCGCCGGTGCGATATTCTCAACCGCAATAAAATCCGCCCGTTTCCCAGGAAAAGAAAACATGTCGCTCTTATTCGCAAAAACCGCGCTTGGACACCTCGCGCTGCAAAATCGCCTTGTGATGTGCCCGTTGACGCGCAATCGCGCCACCGGCAACGTGCCAAACGAACTCATGGCGCAGTATTACGGCCAGCGCGCAACCGCCGGCCTTATTATCAGCGAGGGCACGTCGCCCTCGCCCAACGGGCTGGGCTACCCGCGCATACCGGGCGCTTTTTCCGCGGTGCAAGTTGCGGGTTGGCGGCGCGTGACCGCGGCGGTGCACGCGCATGGAGCCAAAATGTTCATGCAGCTCATGCACTGCGGGCGCATCGCCCATCCGCTCAACCTGCCCGCGGGCGCGCGCATCCTGGCGCCTTCGGCGGTGGCGGCCGCCGGCGAGATGTTCACCGACGCCGAAGGGATGAAACCGAATGCGATGCCGCAGGCGATGAACGAAGCGGACATCGCGTCCACCGTCGAGGAATATGCGCACGCCGCGAAGAATGCGGTCGAGGCGGGATTCGACGGCGTCGAGTTGCACGGGGCCAACGGCTATCTGCTCGAACAATTCATCCGCCCGAATTCGAATCAACGCACGGACCGTTACGGCGGCCCGATCGAAAATCGCGCGCGTTTTGCGCTCGAGGTCGTTGAGGCGGTGATCAAGGCCATCGGCAAAGAGAAGGTCGGCATCCGCCTGTCGCCGTTCGGCGTGTTCAACGACATGCCCGTGTATGCCGCGATGGAAGCGGATTACGCCTACCTGGCGCAGCAGCTCAATGCGCGCAGGCTGATCTATATCCATCTCGTGGACCACTCGCCGATGGGCGCGCCGCCGGTGCCGGATTCGATCAAGGCGAAGTTCCGCAGCGTATTCAAGGGCGCGCTGATACTCTCCGGCGGTTACGATGCCGCGCGCGCCGAAAGCGATCTCGCCGCGGGCAAATGCGATCTGGTTGCCTTCGGCCGGCCGTTCCTCGCCAACCCGGACCTCGTTGCCCGCTGGAAAACGGGTGCGGCGGTCAATGCGCCCGATATGAATACGTTCTATACGCCCGGGCCGCAGGGTTACACCGATTACCCGGCGCTCGCCTGAACCATACGAATTCATGCGCCGGCCTGTTACGTGCATCAGTTATTTAATCGTTGAGGGGTAGATATGGCAACCAGGACAACAGCGAAAAAGAAAATGCAACACGCAGCGAGCAAAGCTGAAAAGAAAGGCATCAAAGAGGCAAACCAGCTGGAAGAATACGCGGGGAAGGCCGAGAAGAAGGCTGCAAAACAGGCCAAAAAAGCGGCGAAAACAATTGCGGCCAGGAAAGGGCCTGTCCTCCATTCAATGTAAACGCGGCACGTCTTAATGTTTATGCCCGTCTTACCCCGACAATGGCGGTGCGGGAATTTTTTCCGGACTCCCGTTGGATTGCCGGTAGCATTCATGCACACCGGCCATGTCATCGCGGCATGAATTCGGGCGCCGCTCAGCCTGCGTGTTTCTTCACCCAGGCCACATACTTGTCCATCCAGCCCTGCAGGAATTTTTTACTGCTCTCACCGATGTTGCCCGCCGCATCGAACAACTCTTCCTTGGCATGGATGAACGCTTCGGGCTGGCCCAACGTCGGCACGTCGAGGTAAGCGAGAATGTTGCGCAAATGCTGTTGCGCCATGGACGTTCCGATGGCACCAACCGACACCCCCATCACGCCGGCCGGCTTGCCTGCCCACACGCTTTCACCGTAGGGCCGCGACGCATGGTCGATCGCGTTCTTGAGAACCCCGGGAACCGAGCGGTTGTATTCTGCCGTGAAGAACAACAGGCCCCGGGCCGCGTGGATTTCCGCTTTCAGCCGCTTGACAGACTCGGCCTGCCTGCCGTCGTCGTACTGATTGTAGAGCGGCAAATCGCCGATTTGCACCTGCTTGAACGAGAACTCCGGCGGCGCGAGTTTGACGATGGCGCCCGCCAGCCTGCGATTGAATGAATCGCGGCGAAGACTGCCGACCACAACGGCGATTGGATATTGGCTCATGAAATTCTCCGGTCAGGGTTGGGGATAAAATTTAAAAGCGTTTCGTACGCGGGCGTTTATCTGCCCGGCCACCGCAGCGCCTTGAACGGTGGCGAATTAATGGTAACGGCGGATCGAAACTATGTTCCATCGGGTTTCCCATAACGCCTCGCAATGGTTTGCCGGTAGCCCTCGGCGGTCTGCGGCTTGATAAAGAGGGCGACGACGGCGGGGTGACTCACACGTATACGGCGTTCCAGTTCCGCAACCTTCGCTTCGATCGCGGAAGTCCGCAACTCGTCGGCGAATTCGAGGCTGAGTGCAGCCACGATTTGACTCGGCCCGAGATGGACCGTGAGAACGCCGTTGGCGTGCGCCACGCCCTCCATGGTTGCCGCGAGCCGCAGGATCGAATCGATTATCGTTTGATCGGCACGCTCGCCGATCAGCAGACTCTTGGTTTCCCGCGCGAGCAGCGAGGCCGTTACCGCCAGCACAATACCGATGAAGATCGAGGCCACGCCGTCGAAGACGGGGCGATGCAGGCTTTCCGACAGGTAGATGCCGGCGAACGCGATGCCCAGCCCCAAAAGCGCCGCGCTGTCCTCGAACAGTACGATAAATGAAGGCGGATCCTTGCTGTGACGGATTGCTCCGAAAATTTCGGAATAACGCTTCTCGGCTTTAAAAGTGCGCAGCGTGATCCACCATGAACTGCCGTCGATCAGCGCGGACAGCGCCAACACGGCGTAATTTGCGGCGGCATTCTGGATCGGCGTCGGATTCAGGACGTGAGTGATGCCTTCATGCAGGGACACGCCCGCCCCCACCGCAAAAACGAGCAGGGCGACGGCGAAACTCCAGAAATAAACTTCGCGGCCATAACCCAGCGGGTGATCTTGATCCGGGCGCGCCGCCCCCCGGTGCAACCCATAGAGGAGCAGTAATTCGTTTCCCGTGTCCACCACCGAATGAATGCCCTCGCTGAACATCGCGGAGCTGCCGGTCCAGCCCGCGGCGGCGAACTTGGTTGCCGCGACCAGAAGGTTGGCGCCGAGTGCGACATAAATAATCGTGCTGGATGAATACCGCGGACGCGTACGGGCAGTGGTCATTTTCAGATCCGCGGACTTCTCGACCCTGGTCATAGCGTTCCGGTGCAACACGTCGTGACCGCCGCAGATTGCGGCCGGCATGGTGAGCTTCCCGCTGCAAACTAAGCCCCCCTCTCGGCGGGGTCTGTACGGTATCGAACAGATTCGATTGGAACAAACGGAAATACTCTCGACAGCGATGGTGACGCCCGACAAATAAACAGGGTGCCAGAGATTGAAACCGCCAACCGACGAACCTGGCGGATGCAGTCATTGGGGTTTGCCTTGGCGGCAGCAACACAACCCGGGGAGGTGCTCATGAAAATGCAAGCTGGACTATGGATCGACCACCGCGAAGCATTCGTCGTATTTATCGGCGAAGGTACGGAAAAAACCCAACGCATAGAATCGGGCGTAGAGAAACATGGCCGGCATTCCGGCCGCGCCGCGTCGACAGAAGGCTTGGCGGACAACCAGCGCGACCGGCAATTCGCGGCGCACCTCGATAAGTACTACGATGAAGTGATTGCGCAAATAACCGCAGCGGAATCCCTCCTGCTATTCGGCCCGGGCGAGGCCAAGGGCGAGCTCAAAAAGCATCTCGAGGCCAAAGGGCTGGGCGCACGCATCGTCGGAGTCGAAACGGTCGACAAAATGACTGATCACCAGATTGCGGCAAAAGTCCGGGAGCACTATCAAAAGTAGGTTTCGGGCGTCATTCAAGCACAAACAGGCATTGACCCGATGATGAAGCGCGTTCTGTCGGGCCTGTTGTTCACCGTGGTCATATCAGGAGGCGCGGCGATGGCAGTCGAAGAACCCCCATATTCCGCCAGTCGGCAAGAACGGGCGTTTGAAGTTCGCGACTATCCCGCACTTGTCGCAGCGGAAGTAACAGTCGGTGGCGAGCGCCGTGAAGCCGCGAACGCCGGATTCCGCCTGCTGGCCGCATACATATTCGGTGGCAATACCCGGAGCCAGAGCATCGCAATGACCGCACCCGTCGTCCAGGCGCCAGCCGGGGAATCGATCGCGATGACGGCACCGGTAATCCAGAGTGGTGATGCCGGCGGCTGGATCATTCGCTTCATAATGCCGCGCGGCTACACGCTCGACACGCTGCCCGTGCCAAAGGATCCGAAGGTTCGTCTGCTCGCATTGCCTCCATCGCGCTTTGCCGTCGTGCGATTTTCCGGCCTCGCCCATGCCCAAGACATCGAGGAGAAAACCGCCGAGCTGCGCACCTACATGCAGACCAACCACCTGCGCGCAGCGAGCGTTCCCCTGCTGGCGCGCTACAATCCGCCGTGGACGCTTTGGTTCATGCGCCGCAATGAAGTCATGATTCCGCTGCAAGCCGAAATACCGGGGTGACACAAGAACCCGCCATACCGCTGAAATTCTATCCTCTGCAATCCAAGCGCTATAGCAAACAGCGCGATCGACAATTGCAAGCAACGCGTGCTATGTCCCGCCCTGCAACAGAATCCGCACGATCCCCGGAAAATACGAATTTTCCGTATGGTGCACGGGGATCCGCATGGCCCCCTGGCGGTTCTTGTCCGCGAGCGACTTGATGAGGCCTTCCACGCCACCTTCGCGGACTTTGTTCGCGAAGGTTTCACGATAATTGGTAATCAGGCTGATGCCGTCGATCTTGATGTCGTAGACCTTCCATCCGGCCGCGATTTTCTCCAGGTCATAGTCCATGGTCAGCGCATCCATCCCGGGCTGCTTCACCATGGATTTGACGGTGACCTCGGTATCGCCCGACGCCGCGCGCAGCGGCTTGAATTCGATCGCCTGATCGCGGTAACTGGACAGCGCCGTGGAATAAGTGCGCACCAGCAAGGTCCTGAACTCGGCCGTGAGCGATTGCTGCTGCTCGGGCGTGGCGGCGCGCCAGTTGCGCGCGACTGCGAGTTGCGTCATCCGCGTGAAGTCGAACAACGGCAGTATCCTGGTTTCGACCACTTCGGCGACCTTCGCCGGGTTACCCGCCTGGATGTCCTTGTCCTGCCGGATGATCGCGATCACGTCCGCAGTCACGGCTTTCAGGAGCACATCCGGCGCGGCGTCCTGCGCGAAGGAAACGGGCGCTGCAACAGCCAATACCAGCGCCAGC
>CAZEAX010000277.1:0-6611 GCA_964510405.1 uncultured Streptomyces sp.
GCGCGCGCGGGATTCAAAACGATCGTGTACGACACGCGCCAGGACGCGCTCGACCGCGCACACAAGCAGACGACCGGATTTTTTGCGAAGTCCGTCGAGCGCAAGAAACTCACGCAGGCCCAGGTCGGGACGATCATGAGCAATATGACCGGCACGACGAACATCGCGGACATGGCGGCCTGCGACATCGTGATCGAAGCGGTGTTCGAGAATCTCAAGGTCAAGCACGATCTGCTCGCGCAGTTGAACAGGGTGTGCCCGCCGCACACGCTGTTCGCGTCGAACACGTCGACGCTGTCGATCACCGAAATCGCCGCGGGTTCCGGCCGCGACGAGCGGTTCGTCGGCATGCATTTCTGCCTGCCCGCGCAATTGATGAAGCTCGTGGAGATGTCGCCGGGCATCCGCACGAGCGACGAATCGTTCGCGGCCGCCTGGAAATTCTGCCAGGCGATGGGCCAGACGCCGGTCAGGACCAAGGACAATCCCGGCTTCATCCTCAATTACTTCCTGGTGCCGTTCAACAACGACGCGATCCGACTTGTCGAAGCCGGTGTTGCCGAGCCTGCGGACATCGACCGCGCAATCAAGGTTGGACTCGGTTATCCGCTGGGGCCGCTCGAGTTGCTCGATCTCGTCGGGCTCGACACTCATCTGCTCGTCGCTGAAGCGCTCTATGCGTCCACGCACGATCCGCGCGCCGCGCCGCCGGCGCTCGTGAAGCGCATGATCGCCGCGGGTCATCTCGGGCGCAAGACCGGGCAGGGTTTTTTCAAGTACGCAGGCAACGCGATGTTTGGAGGTTGAACGATGCATTACTCGATTCTCGATACCGGCGGCAGCCGTTCTTTTCCCGACGAGCACGCGCTGCTTGCCGGCGCGGCGAAGGATCTCAAATCCGCCGAAGTGGTGATCGTGCTCGGCGAGCACGCGGGCAAACACGCCAAATCGCTGAAAAAGTGGAAAGACAAGGCCGCGGTCCTGATCGAACTCGGCACCGAGTCGCTCGGCGTGTACACGGGCGAGAGCCGCGCCGAGGAAGGCTCCAATGTGCTCGGGTTCGCGCGCTTCGGCCTCGGCAATGCCGAGCCGACGAATCTCGTCGAACTCGTGCGCCAGCCGCGCACCGGCGATGCGGCGATTGCCGCAGCGAAGCAGGTCATGGAAGGCGCCGGCCTGCAGGTCGCCGTCTGCGGCGATTTTGCGGGGCGCATCATCGATCGCCTGGTGCGACCTTATTACAACGCGGCATTGCGCCGGCTCGATGAAGGGCTCGCCACTGCCGACGATCTCGACACGACGTTGCGGCTCGGCCTGGGTTACCCCGAAGGGCCGATCGCTCTATTGGAGCGCACCGGGCTCGCCTACCATTTCGACGTGACGCAGGCGCTGCATGAGGCGACCGGCGAACAGGCTTACGCGCCTGCGCGCCGCGCGCGCGTCGCCAAAGCACGCACGGTCACCGTCAAACTCGCATGAACAAAGGGCCGCTCTCGGACGTGCGCGTGCTGGATTTCAGCACGCTGCTGCCGGGACCGCTGGCGACGCTGCTGCTCGCCGAAGCCGGCGCCGAGGTCATCAAGATCGAGCGGCCGGGCCGCGGCGACGAGATGCGCTCGTATACGCCGAAGTTCGGCGCCGACAGCGTCAATTTCGCGCTGCTCAACCGCGGCAAGCGCTCGATTGCGATCGATCTCAAAGACATGACGGCAATCGAAAAACTCAAACCGCTGCTCGAATCCGCCGACATCGTAGTCGAGCAGTTCCGGCCCGGCGTGATGGACCGGCTCGGACTCGGTTACGACGCACTGAGCAAAAGCTATCCGCGCATCATTTATTGCGCGATCACCGGCTACGGGCAGCACGGTCCGCGCGCCGACACGGCCGCGCACGATCTGAATTACATCGCAGACGCCGGCATGCTGGCGCTGGCGGCCGGCAGCGACGGCGCGCCGGTGCCGCCGCCCGCGTTGATCGCCGATATCGGCGGCGGCACTTATCCGGCCGTCATCAATATCCTGTTGGCGCTCCGCGACCGCGACCGCACGGGCAAGGGCTGCAAGCTCGACATCGCGATGGGCGACAATCTCTTCACGTTCATGTACTGGGCGATGGGCAACGGCGAAGTCGCCGGCGAGTGGCCCACACCCGGCGGCGATCTCGTGACCGGCGGCTCGCCGCGCTACAACGTGTATCGCACGCGCGACGGCAAATTCGTCGCCGCGGCACCGCTCGAGCAGAAATTCTGGGAAAACTTTTGCGCGTTGGTGGAACTCGCACCGGAAGCGCGGGACGACAGTCGCGATGCCGCGAGCACCAGACGCGCGGTGGCGGAGAAAATTGCGACCAGGACGGCCGCCGAATGGCGCGTGCTGTTTGCCGGCAAGGATGTCTGCTGTTCGATCATGGCGTCGATTCAAGAAGCACTGCGCGACGCGCATTTCGTTGCGCGCGGCGTGTTCGCCGCGAAACTCGCGGCGGACGGCAGGCAGATGACCGCGCTGCCGGTGCCGGTCGCGCCGCAATTCCGCGCGCGACCGGATTCCGCCGGCTATCCAGCGCTCGGCGAAGCGAACGGGCTGCTCGAACGCAAACCGTGACGGCGCGATTTGATTCGTTGTAGTAAAGTCAGCCGGAAGTCACATCGATCTTTCCCGCCGCCCAGGTGAAAATCATGCGCCAGTTTCTTAAGCTGCTTTCGGCATTTGCGCTCGTATTCCCGCTCCATGCGGCGTTTGCCGCCGATGTTTATCCCGCGAAGGCCGTGCGCATCGTCGTGGCGTTCGCCGCCGGCGGCTCGACGGACCTGCTCGCGCGCAGCGTCGCGCAGCGCCTCAACGAAGCTTGGAAGACGCCGGTGATCGTCGATAACCGCGCGGGCGGCGGCGGCATCATCGGTTCCGATTACGTGGCCAAAGCGCCGGCGGACGGTTATACGCTGCTGCTCGGCACCAATACCACCAACGCGGTCGCGGCCTCGCTGTATGCGAAGCTGCCGTTCGATCCGCAGCGCGATTTCACGCCGATCACCGAAATCGGCAGCATTCCGCAGATGCTGTCGGTGCATCCATCGGTGCCGGTGAAATCGCTGAAAGAACTCGTCGCGCTCGCCAGGGCGCGCCCGAACGAACTCAACTACGGCACGGCCGGCACCGGCAGCACCTCGCACATGGCGATGGAGCTCTTCCAGTCGGTGGCGAAAATAAAAATGACGCACGTGCCCTATAAAGGCACCGGCCCGGCGCTGATCGATCTCCTGGGCGGACATCTGTCGCTGATGTTCGACGTGATCATGACATCGCTGCCGCACGTACAATCGGGCAAGCTGCGCACGCTCGCGCTGAGCAGCCTGAAGCGCTCGCCGTTGACGCCCAACGTGCCGACGGTCGCGGAACTCGGCTACCCGGGTTTCGAGGCGATCGTCTGGTTCGGGCTGTTCGCGCCCGCCGGCACGCCGCCCGATATCGTGAAAAAGGTCAACGAAGACACCGTGCGCATTCTCGGTGCGCCGGCGATGCGCGAGCTGCTCGCGAGCCAGGGCACCGATATCGTGGCGAACAGTCCTGTCGCATTCGGCGCCTATGTGACGAGCGAAATCGTCAAGTGGCGAAAAGTGATCCAGGACGCCGGCATCAAGCCGGAATAAGTACGAACCGTGTATCGAATCGGCATCGACGTCGGCGGCACGTTCACCGACTTCACCTTGTTGCGTGAAGAGGACGGGCAGGTCAGCTATCACAAGGTGGCATCGACGCCGCGCGATCCGTCGCAGGCGATCGAGCAGGGCATTGCCGATCTCATGCGGATGCATCGAATCGCGCCGGCCGAGGTCGCCCACGTCGGTCACGGCACGACGGTTGCGACCAATCTCGTCATCGAGCGGCGCGGCGCGGTCACCGGGCTCATCACTACCAAGGGTTTTCGCGACGTGATCGAAATCGGCCGCCAGGTGCGGCCGCATCTCTACGACTACCGCGTGGTGAAGCCGCCGCCGCTGGCGGCGCGCGAGCACCGGCATGAAATCGGCGAGCGTATCGATGCACACGGCAAAGTGATTGCGGCGCTCGACGAACGTGAAGTCGAAGCCGCGGCGGAGAAGCTGAAGGCCGCGGGCGTCAAATCCGTCGCGGTGTGCTTTCTGCATTCGTACCGCAATCCCGCTCACGAGCAGGCCGCGCGCCGCGTGGTCGAGCGCGTGCTGCCGGACACTTACGTGAGCGTGTCGAGCGACGTGCTGCCGGAGTTTCGCGAGTACGAGCGCTGGTCGACGACGCTGCTCAACGCTGCGGTCGGCCCGCGCATGCAGACCTACCTCGATGGCTTTCTCGCGCGCGTCAAGAACCTCGGCATCGGTGTCGAGCCGTTTACGATCCATTCCAACGGCGGGCTGATGTCGATGCGCGCCGTGCGCGCGTATCCGGTTCGCACCTGCCTGTCGGGGCCAGCAGCCGGCGTGGTGGGCGCTGCTGAAATCGGCCGCGTTGCCGGTTTTGAAAACCTCGTCACGTTCGACGTCGGCGGCACCAGCACCGACGTGTCGCTTGTTTATCGCGGCAAGCCGCTCTTCAGCTCGAGCCGGCTGGTGGCCGATTACCCGGTCAAGACGCCGATGATAGACATCCACGTGATCGGCGCCGGCGGCGGCAGCATTGCGTGGATGGACGACGCGGGCGCATTGAAAGTCGGCCCGAAAAGCGCGGGCGCCGATCCCGGCCCGGCGGCGTACTCGCGCGGGGGTGTTGAGCCGACCATTACGGACGCGCAGATCAGCCTGCATCGCCTGAATCCGGTCGCTCTGCTCGACGGGCGCCTGAAGGTCGATGAAAAAGCGGCGCGTGCGGTGATCGAGGAGAAGGTCGCGCGTCCGCTCGGGCTCGCGTGCGAGCCGGCGGCGGAAGGCGTGATCCGCATCGCCAACGCCAACATGAGCCGCGCGATCCGCTCGGTCTCGACCGAGCGCGGCTACGATTTGTCGCAGTTTGCATTGTTCGCCTACGGCGGCGCCGGGCCGCTGCACGCGATCGACGTGGCCATGGAATGCGGCATCGCGACCGTGATCGTGCCGCAGGAGCCCGGCACGCTGTGCGCGCGCGGCATGCTGTTGACCGACATCAGTTTCGATTTCGTGCGCAGCGAAATCGCCGAAGTCACGGCCGATAGTTGGCGCCACGCGTGCAAGCTGTTCGCTGAAATGGAAGCCGAGGCGGGCGCGTGGCTAGAACGCGAGCGCGTGCCAGAGAAGGAGCAATCGTTCCGCCATCACATCGACGCGCGCTACCAGGGGCAGAATTTCGAGGTGATGGTCGCCATGCCGCCGGGTTTGGCAGATGAGGCCGCGGACGGCATGGCGGGCTTCCTCGCGGAATTTGCCGCGGCCCACCAGCGCGAATACGGCTACGACGTGCCGGGACGCGCGGTCGAGATCGTCAATTGCCGCCTGCAGGCGGTCGGCAATGTTGCGAAGGCGCCGCTGCGCGAGATCGGATCTTCTGGCAATGTAGTGGATGCAGTGACGTCAAAGCGCAGCGTTTACTTCGGCGCGCAGCACGGCTGGCTTGATACGCCGGTTCACGCGCGCGCGAAACTGCCCGCCGGCGCGAAACTTGCCGGTCCCGCGTTGATCGAGGAAATGAGCTCGACCGTATTGCTGGCGCCCGGGCAGAGCGCAACGGTTGACCGCATCGGTAATCTCATCATCAACGTGAGCCGCAGCGCATGAGTCCATCCACGCACGAACCGAAAATATTCGACCCGATTGCGATGGAAGTATTCAGCAATCGCCTGCTGTCGATCACCGAGGACATGAACAACACGCTCGTGCGCTCCTCCTTCTCGACCAACATCAAGGAGCGGCGCGATTGTTCCGTGGGGCTCTTCGACGGGCGCGGGCGGCTGATCGCGCAGGGCACGCAGATTCCGCTGCATCTGGGCTCGCTCAACGGCGGGGTGGCGGCGGTGCTCGCAGCGTGTCCTATCGAAAAAATGCGCGAAGGCGACGTGTTTTTGTGCAACGACCCGTACCTCGCGAACGGCACGCATTTGCCTGACATCAGTTGCGTTACGCCGGTGTTCATCGACGGCAAGGTCGAATTCTTTGCGGCCAACGTCGGCCACCACGCGGACGTCGGCGGTGCGGTGCCGGGCTCGATCGCCGGCGGTTCGCGCTCGATTTTCGAGGAAGGCATACGGCTGCCGGTCGTGCGCATCGTGCGCGCGGGCGTGCTCGACACGGAGACGCTCAACTTGATCGCGCACAACACGCGCGACCCCGAGGAGCGCGCGCTCGATTTGCGCGTGCAGGTCGCAACCAACGAGCGCGGCGTCGAGGCCGCGTGCGAACTGGTGGCGCAAATGGGGATAGCGGCGGTGCGCCATTCGATCGACGACATCATCGCCTACACGCGCCGTCGCATCCGCAACCGGATCGCCGAACTGAAGATAGGCGAGTACAGCTTCACCAATTATCTCGACGACGACGGCATGGGCGGCGAGCCGGTGCCGATCGCGGTCACGGTGCGCGTGTCGGCCGACGGACTGAGTGTCGATTTCAGCGGCTCGGGCAAGGAGGCGCGCGGTGCTATGAACGTGCCGACCAACGCGCTGCACGCTTG
>CAZEAX010000278.1:0-6591 GCA_964510405.1 uncultured Streptomyces sp.
AGCAGCGCCCGGTACTCGGCTTGCTCTTCCGGACTAAGGGTCTGTTTTTGCTGCAAAACCTTGCGCCTGGACTCACGTAGCTCGGAATCGATCGCAACGCGCAGGTTATGCCAGTCGTCGATAAACTGTTCTTTCAGCGCGGTTTCCTCAAAAGCGGCTTCCGGCCGGTTCAACACGCTGGCCTCGATTTCGCGCACCGCGCTCTCGAACTCCGTGCCGCGAAAATACTCGCCGACGCGCGTGCTCGCGGACTGTTCGAATACATCCAGCAATGCATCGAGCAACCCAATTTCATCCGGCCGAATTGATGCGACTGCGTGCGCCCCCGCAAGTTCCCGCCGATCGGCCAGCACGTGCAACTCGGGACACAGCATCAACAGTTCGATGACCTTGCGCGCCGGTCCGCGCACGGGTGTTGCCGCACTGCGGGCGGGCGCGGACTGCGCCGTCCGCATTGTTTTGATGCCGTATTCGCGCTCCAGGTCCTGCACGTTCAAACCGGCGACCTGCGCCAGGTTCTGGCGGATGATGCGGCCGAGAAACGGCGCGGTGATGCGCATGACCAGCGGCTTCGCCTCCTTCAGCAATGCCGCGCGCCCTTCGCCGGTCGCAAGGTCGACGTGGGACTTCAATTCGTCGAGCAAAAACTGCGACAACGGCTTGCCTTCGCCGAGCAATTTTTCGAAGGCGTCCTTGCCGAGCTTGCGCACGTAAGTGTCCGGGTCCTCGCCCTGCGGCAGGAACAAAAACGACAGCTGCTTGCCGTCGGCCAGCAGATCGAGGCTGTTTTCGAGCGCGCGCCACGCGGCTTTGCGGCCGGCGTCGTCGCCGTCAAAACAAAATACGACGTCGTCGACCTGGCGCAAAAGTTTCTGCACATGCGTCGGCGTCGTCGCGGTGCCGAGTGTCGCCACGGCGTAACCTATGCCCGACTGCGCGAGCGCCACCACGTCCATATAGCCTTCGACCACGATCACGCGCCCGGCGTCGCGGATCGCGCGCCGTCCCTGATACAAACCGTAGAGCTCGCGCCCTTTCTCGAACAAGGGCGTTTCGGGCGAGTTCAGATATTTGGGCTCGCCTTTGTCGAGCACACGGCCGCCGAAGCCGATTATGTTGCCGCGCTGATCGACGATCGGGAACATGACGCGATCGCGGAAGCGGTCGTACCGCTTGCCTTCGTCGCCCTGGATCACGAGTCCCGCGGCGACCAGCGCCTTCGCGTTGTAATCGGGATACGCCGCCTGCAGATTCTGCCAGCCGTCAGGCGCGTAGCCGATGCCGAATTCCTTGGCGATTTCGCCCGAGAGGCCGCGCTTCTTCAGGTATTCGATTGCGCGCGGCGCGTCTTTGAGCTGATTGCGGTAATACTGCGCGGCCTTCAGCATGATCGCGTAAAGGTCGTCGCCTTCCTCGGTCTTGCCGCGCGGCCGCTCGGGTTTGAACTCCGGCATCTGCATGCCCGCGCTTTGCGCGAGATCCTTGACCGCGTCGATGAAACCCACGCCCGCATACTCGATCATGAAACCGATCGCGGTGCCGTGCGCGCCGCAGCCGAAGCAATGATAGAACTGCTTGGTCTGGCTGACGGTGAACGACGGCGTCTTTTCGCCGTGGAACGGGCAGCACGCAACATAATTGGCGCCCGCCTTCTTCAGCGGCACGTAGCGCTCGACCACGTCGACGATGTCGACGCGGTTCAAGAGGTCCTGGATGAAGGATTGAGGAATCAAGTCTCGGCACTCGGGAATTAAGGTCGGGCAAACAAGCGCCGTGGCCCGCGCCGCCTGCTCCCCCGCAATGCCAATAATAGTCGATTCCGGCGCGAGTTCCAGCGCGCGCGAAAGCAACGCAAAAGCCGCCTAGCCGGCGAGTTTGGCCTTGATCAGCGCCGAGACCTTGCCCATGTCGGCGCGGCCGGCGAGCCTGGGTTTCAGGATGGCCATGACCTTGCCCATGTCGGAAATCGCCTTGGCGCCGGACGCCTGCATCGCGGCTGCGATCTCGGTCTCGATTTCGGCGTCCGACAGCGCCTGCGGCATATAGGTCTGCAACACGCCGACTTCGAATTTTTCGGTATCGGCGAGATCCTGGCGCCCGCCATTTTCGAACTGCGCAATCGACTCGCGGCGCTGCTTCAACATCTTGTCGATGATCGCGACAACGTCGGCGTCCGACAACTCGACGCGCTCGTCGACTTCTTTCTGCTTCATCGCCGACAGCAGCAGGCGGATCGCCGACAGGCGCGGCGCATCCTTGGCGCGCATGGCGGTCTTCATGTCGTCGCTGATTCTGGCTTTAAGTGACATGGGAAAAAGTGAAGGGTGAAGGGTGAAGGGTGAAGGGTGAAGGGTGAAGGGTGAAGGGTGAAGGGTGAAAAAAAGCAAAAAGGGCGAAGGTTGTTACCCTTCACCCTTCACTCATTCACCCTTGACGGGGCTTTAAAACAACTTCGGCGGCAGCATGTGCGAACGCAGGCGCTTGTAGTGGCGCTTGACCGCCGCGGCATGCTTGCGCTTGCGCTCGGAAGTGGGCTTCTCGTAGAACTCGCGCGCGCGCAATTCGGTGAGCAGGCCGGTCTTTTCCACGGTGCGCTTGAAACGGCGCATCGCGACTTCAAACGGTTCGTTCTCTTTGACTCGTACGGTCGGCATAACTTGGGTGTTCCCGCTCGGAAATAACGAAAGGCGCGTATTATAGCAGCGGTAATTCCGTTGTCAAAGCACTGATTTAGGCGTCTTTTTTATCCCTCCCATGGTCGTTTTAGGCATCGAAACCTCGTGCGACGAGACGGGCGTCGCGCTATATGACAGCGAGCGCGGGCTGCTCGCCCATGCGATTCATACCCAGGCGGCTTTGCACGCCGATTACGGCGGCGTGGTGCCGGAACTCGCCTCCCGCGACCATATCCGGCGGGTATTGCCGCTGACCCGCGGCATCCTGCACGAGTCCGGGAGCAAACTCGCCGACATCGGCGCGGTCGCCTACACCCAAGGACCGGGTCTGGCCGGCGCTTTGCTGGTGGGCGCGAGCATCGCGCAGGGCCTCGCCTATGCGCTGGGCGTGCCGGCGCTCGGCATCCATCATCTGGAAGGCCATTTGTTGTCGCCGTTGATGGCCAAGCCGGCGCCGGCGTTTCCGTTCATCGCGCTGCTGGTGTCGGGCGGCCACAGCCAGTTGATGCGCATCAACGGCATCGGCGACTATGAATTGCTGGGCGAGACGCTCGACGATGCGGCCGGCGAGGCATTCGACAAGACCGCGAAATTGCTGGGCCTCGGCTATCCGGGCGGCCCCGAACTCGCCGCGCTGGCGAAACGGGGCACGCCGGGACGCGTCAAGCTGCCGCGCCCGATGCTGCACAGCGGAGACCTCGATTTCAGTTTCAGCGGTTTGAAGACTGCAGTCGTCATGCAGGTCAAGGACCGCGAACTCAACGCGGCTGCGCGCGCGGATATCGCCGCTGAATTTCAGGCCGCCATAGTCGACGTGCTGGCCGCCAAATCGCTCGCGGCGCTCGAGCGCTGCGGCGTCGCTCATCTGGTGGTGGCCGGCGGCGTCGGCGCCAATGCCGAATTGCGCGCGCGCCTGCACAAGGCCGCCGCGCGCGAAGGGTTCACCGTGTATTTCCCGCCGGCCGAATTCTGCACCGACAACGGCGCGATGATCGCGTTTGCGGCAGCCTTGAGGCTGGAGCAGGATAAAGGCGAACGGGCGAGAACGGACGGCTCGTTTTCCGTGCGGCCGCGCTGGAACCTCGCGACGCTGGACGGCTAATCAGGGTCCGGCGTCGTCGTATTTTTTTCCGCGCCAAGCCGGCCTTCCGTGCCGGCAAGCAGCTTCCTGATATTCGTCTTGTGCCGCCAGATCAGCAGCAGCGAGATAATGCCCACCGCCAGCGTGTACGGATGAATGCCGTACAACATGTAGCAATACACCGGCGCCGACACTGCCGCGATCAGCGCGGCGAGCGAAGAGATGCGAAAGAACACCGCAATGACGATCCAGGTCGACAACGCTCCCGCCGCCATCCACACGTTCAGCGCGAGCAGCACGCCGAGCGCGGTCGACACGCCTTTGCCGCCCTGGAAGCGATGAAACACCGGATACATATGGCCGACCACCACCGCGATTGCGACCGCCGCCATCTTGTACGCCGCCGGCACTTCCGTCGAGAAGAAATGATCGGTCAGAAAAACCGCGAGCCAGCCCTTGGCCGCGTCCCCGAGCAGGGTCAACGCAGCCGCGACTTTTTTGCCGGTGCGCAATACGTTGGTCGCACCGGGATTTTTCGAACCGTAGCTGCGCGGGTCGGGCAGGCCCATCGCGCGGCTTACGACGACCGCGAACGAAACGGAGCCGATCAGATAGGCAATCACTGCAAGAACTATGGTCATCGCGCAATTTGAAATAGAATAAGCGGCGATTCTAACCCAACCCAAAAATGCAGGGATCGAAGGTTTTGCTTTTTCCCTTCACCCTTCACCCTTCGCCGGTTTTACATGGACATCATATTCGTAGCCGAACTGAAGATCGAAACGCTGATCGGCATTTACGAGTGGGAAAAACAGGTCCCGCAAATAATCCAGCTCGATCTCGAAGTGGGGTTGCGCGGCGAACACGCGGCCAAAAGCGGCAAGATCGGCGACACCATCGATTACAGCCGCGTTGTCGGGCGCATCGAGCAGTTGTTCAAGGAGCAGCATTTCCTGCTGCTGGAAAAAGCCGGCGAAGCGATCGCCGACACGATCATGCGCGAATTCAAAACGCCGTGGATCAAGGTCAGCATCGCGAAGCTCGCGCCGCTGCGCAATGTGAAAAAGCTGGGTGTGGTAATCGAACGGGGAACGCGCGGCTAGACCGTCAGCCGCGCGGATGATGTTTCGCGTGCAGTTGCTTCAACCGCTCACGCGCGACGTGCGTGTAAATCTGCGTCGTCGAAATATCCGAATGACCGAGCAGCAACTGCACGACGCGCAAATCCGCGCCGTGATTCAAAAGATGCGTCGCGAACGCATGGCGCAGCGTGTGCGGCGAGATCGGCTTGTTGAGCCCCGCCTGTTCCGAGTAGCATTTCAACAAATGCCAGAACGACTGGCGCGTCATCGCGGTGCCGCGGCCGGTGACGAACATCGCGTCGGCCGCGCGCTGCTGCAGGATTTGCGGCCGCGCTTCTTTTAAATAACGCTTGAGCCAGTTCAACGCCTCCTCGCCGAGCGGAACGAGCCGCTCCTTGGCGCCCTTGCCCACGATGCGCACGACCCCCATGTCCTGGCTCACCTGCGCCACTTTCAGCGTCACCAGTTCCGAAACGCGCAGCCCGCTCGCGTAGAGGGTTTCCAGCATCGTGCGATCCCGCATGCCGAGCGGATCATTGGTGTCCGGAGCGGCCAGCAGTTTTTCCACGTCCTGCTCGGTCAAAGTCTTCGGCAGCCCGCGCGGCAATTTCGGCGAATCGATATTGAGCGTGGGGTCGGCCGCGATTTTGCCCTGGCGCAGCGAGTATTGATAAAAGCGCTTGAGGCTCGATAACAACCGGCTCGTGCTCGTCGCCTTCGCTTTGCCGGCGACGCGATGCGCAAGATACGCGAGCAGATCGTCATGCCCGGCGGCGAGCAATGCCTTGCCCCGCTCTCTATCGAGCCAGCCCGCGAACTGCGTGAGATCCAGCCGGTAGCTGGTCAGCGTGTTGCGCGACAGCCCGTCTTCGAGCCACAACGCATCGCAAAATTCGTCGAGCCCGTTCTCATCCGGCATTTTCGTGTTTCAGCAGCCACTGTTTGATGACAATCGGCTCGCCGCCGCGCGCGTGCATGAAGCCGCCGATGCCGCCGCTCGCCACGACGCGATGGCACGGTATCACCAGCGGCAGACGGTTCGCGCCGCACGCGCCGCCGACCGGCCGCGGCGCGCTTTTCAATTGGCGCGCCACGTCCATATAAGTCAGCGTTTTCCCGCACGGAATCGAATGGATCGCGCGCCATACGCGCTGCTGAAACGCGGTGCCGCGATATTCGAACGGCAGATCGAACTCGAAGCCGGGATCGGCGAGATATTTTTCGATTTGACGACAGACTTTCGCCGCGAGCCTGGTCCTCGGCGCGAGCGTGGCGGCGCCGCGCGGCAGGTATTCGATGTGCGTGACCAGTTCGCCGGCGGCGCGAATGCCGAGAACGGCGAACGGCGTCGCGAGTTTTGCATCGAACAACTCGCCGGGCGCCGCGCGCTCGATCTTGATGCGGCTTTGCAACTGTCCCGGAGGGCCGTCGCGAAAATCACGCGGCAGCATGCGCGCCCTCTTTGCGCAATTTCTGCATGGCAACGACGACGATAATCAGCGCGAGGCCGATGTAATCGAACATCGCTTTCGGATAAACGAGCGCGAGGCCCGCGATGATCAGCAGCCAGCGCTCGAGCGGCGTCGTTTTCCGGAACAGCCAGTTCTGCACGCCGGCGGCGAGCGCCGCGATGCCTATCATCGCGGTGACGCTGACCACGGCGATCTCGCCCCACGGCGCGACTGCGAGTTTCTTGAACGAGCCCATGAGCAACAATCCGAGTCCCGCCGGATCGAGCACGAACATGAACGGC
>CAZEAX010000279.1:0-6569 GCA_964510405.1 uncultured Streptomyces sp.
CCCTGCAGGACCGTCCGCGTCAGACGATCGGCGACGTCCACCTGGCCTTTGTACTTGTTGGCGATGTCCTTCCAGGCCGGGCCGTACGGCAGCAGTTCCTGCGCCCCGGGTTTTCTCGGTTCGAGTCTGTGGCAGAGGTTGCAGCCGCTCGCCCCGGCGAGGGCATTCATTTCCTTGTCTTCCTGCGGCGACGCCGATGCGCAACCAACACTCGCAAGCAATGCGATCATCGGTAGCAGGATCAGGCGCAGCACGACTGCCATCCACTAATCAAGTCTGCAGAAACCCGTTCGCGCACGTGAACCGCACCTATGGATGCGCCGAGCGGAGCCGGGACAATGATGCAACGCAGCCTTTGCCGCCAACCGGCGATGCCGCCATGAATTGATAAACCTCCCCCGTCGCCACCGTAATGGTATTCGTCGTGATGGAGCTGTCGCACTTCATGATCACCTGGTGTACGCCGGGTTCGAGTTCGACCGGCCCGTAAGGCTTGTCAACAGCATTGCCGTCTACCTTGGCGATTGAAACCCGCGGCTCCGACCCCGCCGCGCCGGCATAGGAAACAGTGTCGCCGGACGTCAGGATGGCGCCTTTCCCGAGGTGATCAACCGGTGCTACGCTTGCGCAACCCGCTATCAAGGCGAGAACAGCTACCGATGTCCCAATGCCGAACATGCAATTTTTCATGATCGTTTCCTGTCACTAAAATGGTCGATTACAAAGGTTTGGAACCTATGGCTGCCGACGCGTTCTGATGTAAACAGCATTGCACCGATTTACCGCCGGTCTGTTGACCCAGATCAATTGCCGGGGGTCGTGATTACGTAGCATGTCGATTGTGTAATTCCTGCAATAACCGGAGAAAACCATGGCTCAAGCAACGCAACAACTCGTCACCGATCTCAAAGTCCTCGCCGCCGATGCCGAAGAACTCGTCAAGGCAACCGCAGCGCAAACGGGCGACCGCATCGCGGAAGTCCGCGGCAAGATCCAGCAGTCGGTCGCCGAACTCAAGCCGCGACTGGCTCAGGCACAATCCGTGCTCACCGAAAATGCCCGGGCGGCGGCAAGTTCCGCCGACACCATGGTGCGCGACAATCCATGGGGTGCGATCGGCGTCGCGGCCGGCGTTGGACTGCTGCTCGGCTTGCTGATCGGCAGACGCTAGCGCCTCGCCCGGCGGGTCTACGAAAGGAGGCCTCGCGGTGAACGCGGCAGACAACGGCGCGACACTGCTCGCGGCGCTGAGACAGTCTGCGCCCTACCCGCATCTGGTCCGGCGCGTCGAACTCATCGAGACGCACATATCGTGGGTGTTGCTTACCGGCAGCTACGCCTACAAAGTCAAGAAACCGGTCAATCTCGGCTTTCTCGACTTCACGACACTGAAGGCGCGCCGGCGTTACTGCGAGGAAGAACTGCGGCTTAACCGCCGGCTCGCTCCCGAGCTCTACCTCGATGTCGTGCCAATTGCGGGAACTGCCCAACATCCGCGCGTCGGCGGTGACGGGCCGCCGATCGAATACGCAGTCAAAATGAAGGAATTCGGACAGTCGGCGCTGTTCGACAACGCACTCGCCCGCGGCGAAGTCAGCATCAAAACAATCGAAACACTGGCGCGCAAAATCGCGGATTTCCACGCTCGACTGCCGCCACAGGCGCCCGCCGCCGGCAGTGATGTCAGCGCAGCCGTATTGGCGCCCGCCGTCGAGAACTTCGACCAAATCCGGCCGCTGCTCGAAGCACCCGCCGATATCGCCGCGCTGAACGAGATCCAGGCCTGGACGCTGCGCGAATTCAAGACGAATGCAGCGCGCTTCGCTGAACGTCAGGCGCAATGCTGCGTGCGCGAATGTCACGGCGATCTCCATCTCGGCAATATCGTCCTCCTCGACGGCGCCGCGGTCCCGTTCGACGGCATCGAATTCAATCCCGCGCTGCGCTGGATGGACGTGATGAACGAAGCGGCTTTTCTGGTGATGGACCTCGAAGCGCACGGCCGCCGCGACCTCGCTTATGCATTCTTAAGCGCCTACGTAGAAGCCGGCGGTGACTACGCAGGAATGGCGCAATTGCCTTTTTACCTCGTGTACCGCGCGCTGGTCCGCGCCAAAGTGAACCGGATACGCTCGCTGCAAAACGGCCTGACACCGGCGCAACGGCAGCAGGCGACCGCCGAATACCAGCGCTATATCGAACGCGCCGCCGGTTACATCCGCGAACCGCGCGGCGCGGTGATCATCATGCATGGATACTCCGGATCCGGCAAAACCACGCTCACTCGCGAATTGCTTGCATCGCTCGGCGCCGTGCGGGTTCGCTCCGATGTCGAACGCAAGCGCCTGCACGGACTGAACGCGCTGGCGCGCGCGACCGCCGCAAACGGAGCCGGCATCTATGCCGACGACGAAACGGCGCGCACCTACGCGCAATTGCTGGCCGACGCCAATTACATCGCCGGCGCGGGATTTCCGGTGATAGTCGACGCCACGTTTCTCAGGACCGCCCACCGCGCCGCATTCCACGCGCTCGCACTTGCGCTCGGCGTGCCGTTTGCGATCGTGCATATGGAAGCCACACCCGCCGAATTGCGCAACCGGCTGGCGACGCGCGCGGCGGGCGGAACGGACGCATCCGATGCCACGCTCCAGGTGCTCGAAGCGCAGATACGCAACGCCGAAGTCTTGACAGGCGAAGAACTGCGGGACACGGTCATCGCCACCGGCAGCACCGCCGCGGCGCAGCGGACCTTGTGGGATGAACTGGCGAAACGCATCGCCGGCCCCGGAAATACTCCTTTATGAAGCCGGGGTTATAGCGTCTAATCGGGTATACGCGCGCCGCGTTCCGGGACAGCGGTCACTTCCGGCACCCGCATCCGTACAAGGAAGCCCCGTGAACGACAAAATCCGGAAGTTGCTCGGCGAGATCAGCAGCCTCGAAGACGAATTGCGTACCGCGCTGCACGCGCAGGAAACGCGCATGTTTTTCCAGATCAAGGGCAAGCGCGTCGAATTCGAACGCACTATCAAAGAGACGCACCGCCGCCTCAAGCGCGGGATATTCCGCTGGATCGTGACCGACCGGCCGCAGAATTTTCTCACGGGACCGGTCATCTACGGCATGGCGCTGCCGCTGCTCGCGTTCGATCTCTGCGTGACGTTCTATCAAGCGACGTGCTTTCCGGTCTACGGCATTGCGAAAGTCCGGCGGTCCGACTACATCGTGATCGACCGTCAGTATCTCGGCTATCTGAATTTCTACGAAAGATTTCACTGCACTTTTTGCGCGTACGCCAACGGGCTGATTGCCTACGCCGGCGAGATCATCGCACGGACGGAACAGTATTTTTGTCCGATCAAGCACGCGCACAAAGTGCTCGGCACGCATGCGCGCTACGGGCGTTTCCTCGATTACGGGGACGCCGCCGACTACCATGTGAAGCTCGAGCTGTTTCGGACCGAACTGGCGGGTGAAGTTGCCCCGCCCCGTTCTAGCGGCGACAGCCCGGGCAAGCCCTGACCGGTCGCTTAGCCCGCTCCTGCGCTTTTTTTCGCCAGGTAATCGAGCATGCCGTCGAGCGTCGCCAATTCGCCGTAATCGGCCTCGGGAATTTCCATCTTGAGCCGTTCGCTCAGACAAATGATCACGTTGAGAAAATCGAACGAATCGATATCGATCTGCGCGCGCAACGGCCGGTCGGGCGCTATCTTCGCAAGGTCGATCTCGGGTGCAATGCCGGTCACGACCTCCACGACCAGGGCCCGCACTTGTTCGCGGTTAATAGCGTTCATAAGAGCGCCATCGTCTGCCGCGATCGCCCGCACGCAAACGATGCGTCGATGCTCATACACAACTCTCCGGCGCCGACGTATCGCCTGCGGGCGAACCCGGCTCGCGCGCCTTGAGGAGACGGCGCATAATTTTGCCGTTGCGCGTCCTGGGCAAGTCCGCGAGAAATTCGATCTCCTTCGGCGCGATCGCCGCGCCGAGGCGTTTGCGCGCGAAGCCCAGCAAATCCCGGCGCAATGTCTCATTGGGTTCAAAGCCCGCCTTGAGCGATACGAATGCCTTCACGGTTTCGAATTGCAGCGGGTCCGGCTTGCCGATAACGCCCGCTTCGGCGACCGCCGGGTGTTCCATCAACACGCTTTCGACTTCGAACGGGCCGATCAGGTGGCCTGACGATTTGATCATGTCGTCGCTGCGCCCGATAAACCAGTAATAGCCGTCGCTGTCGCGTTTCGCGAGGTCGCCGGTCAGATACCATTGGCCGGCGAAGCATTTGCGGTAACGCTCGTCGTCGTTGAGATAACCGCGAAACATCGACGGCCAGCCGCGCCGCAACGCCAGTTCGCCTTCGATATCCGGTTCTTCGATCGATTCGACCGCGCCGTCTTCGCGACGCCTCACGACCGCGCACTCGATTCCCGGCAGAGGTTTGCCCATCGAGCCCGGTTTGATATCCATCGCGGCATAGTTCGCCACCATGATGCCGCCGGTCTCGGTCTGCCACCAATTGTCGTGAATCGGCAGCCCGAATGCCTGCCGGCCCCATTCGACGGCCTGAGGATTGAGCGGCTCGCCCACGCTGCCGATGAAGCGCAAAGCCGGAAACCGGTGCCGCCGCGCAAGTTCAGCGCCGCCTTTCATCATCATGCGCACGGCGGTCGGGGCGGTGTACCAGACGCTCACCTTCTGCTCTTCGAGCACACGGTACCAGCGCTCCGCATCGAAATCGCCTTCGTCGACGATGCTGGTAATGCCGTTGGTCAATGGCGAAATAATGCCGTACGAAATGCCGGTCACCCATCCCGGATCCGCCGTGCACCAGAACACGTCGGCGGGATGAAAATCGAGCGCGAGCTTGCCGGTCACATGATGCGCGACGACCGCCTGATGCACGTGGATCGTGCCCTTGGGCTTGCCGGTGGTACCGCTCGTGAAGTGCAGCAGCGCGGGATCTTCCGCCGAAGTCGGACCAATCCTGAACAATGAACTCGCGGCTCGCATCAACGCGGCGAAGTCGAGTGTGCCAGCCACGGTATCCGCTTCATCGCCGACCAGCAGCACATGCTTCAGTTGCGGCAGATGCTCGCGCAATCCCGCGATTTTCTTCCGATACAGGGCCGGTGTCGTGACTAATACGCTTCCCGCACCGTTAGTCAGGCGCGCGAGTATCGGCTCCGGACCGAAAGCGGAAAACAGCGGGCTCACGACGCAACGCTGCTTCAACGCCCCCAGCACTGCGATATAGAATTCCGGTATCCGCCCGGCCAACACGAATACGCGCTCGCCGCGGTGCACGCCGAGGGTGGCGAGCACGTTCGCGAAGCGGCTGGTCGCGGCGGCAAGTTCGCGGTAGGTAAAATCGCGCACGCTGCCGTCCTTGCCGAGCCAGCGCAGCGCGAGATGGTCGGCGCGTGCGCCCGCAGCATGGCGGTCGACCGCTTCGTGCGCAATGTTGAGTCCCGCACCACCGGGCAATCCGTCGAGTTCGCGCCGCGCACGCTCCCACGAAAACGTCGCGCAGGCGTCGGCATAGTCCTTCAGGTTGGGCGCGATATGACCGGCGGCTTTTTTGATCGGGGCCGCCGTCGGGGCGGCACCATCCCCAACGCGGTCGGCGCGCGTTGCACCTGACAAAGTGTCCGTCGTTGCAAGTGCCATTTTGGATCGCCCGCGGTGGTTACATCCAGCCCGCTACCAGACTAGCGGGCGGGCGCCGGCCGGTATTGATTTAAGTCAAAATGGCGCACTGCTGCGAGGGGGCGATTGCAATTGTGCAGCAGCAAAAAATTTTCGGCGGGCGCGTTCGGCCGGCGATCCGCGGCTTAAAGCGCTTTCACAATGCGCGTAGTCGCGGGATCTTCGTCCATTCTCTCGATCGTGAACCCGAGTCCGCGCGCGAACCTTAACATTTTCGAATTGCTAGTAATGACCATGCCTTCCATGGTTGCAAGTCCGCGCGCGCGCGCCGCGGCAATGAGATCGGCCATCAGCAGTCCGGCAATGCCGGAATTGTGCCAGCCATCGGCGATCATGATGCCGAACTCGCAGTTCCTGCCGCCGCCGTCAGCGACGTAACGCGCCTCGCCGACCAGTTTTTCGCGCCCTGCATCAGATGCGATGCACACAAGCGCCAGGTGCCGCTCGTAATCGATGTCGGTCAGAAAATGAATCAGCTTGTCGGAAGGCGCATGGACCCATTTGTGAAAGCGCAGGTAGCGGCTGTCTCCCGACAATTCATCGATGAATTCGCGTTCGAGCACGGCGTCGTTTTGCCGGACGGGCCGTATCACGACCGTTCTGCCGTCGAATAAATGGTGTTCGCGCGTCAGATGCGCGGGGTAATCAGTCATGGCCGGCGCGCCGTGCGCGCGTCTCACTTTTACCGCGGCTTGACGTCTGCTGCGGCCGGGGGCGACTCCGCCTGTTCTTCCCAGCGAAAGACCAGCTCGCGTCGTCCCGTGGCTGCAATGACGGTGCTGCGCGTCTGCGCCGTTCCCGCATAGGTTGCTGAAATCGCGTATTTCCCGGGCGGCAGTTGCGCGAACAGGAATGGC
>CAZEAX010000280.1:0-6539 GCA_964510405.1 uncultured Streptomyces sp.
CCTGCTGCTCGACGAGCCGACCAACCATCTGGACATCAACACGATACGCTGGCTCGAAGGCGTGCTGAACGAACGCACCAGCACAATGATCATCATCTCGCACGACCGTCATTTCCTGTCCGCCGTATGCACGCACATGGCGGATGTAGACTATGGCGAGATCCGCGTCTACCCCGGCAACTACGACGACTACATGCTGGCCGCGACCCAGGCGCGCGAAGGCATGCTCACCGCCAACGCCAAGGCGAAAGAGAAGATTGCCGACCTGCAGGATTTCGTGCGGCGCTTTTCGGCCAACGCGTCGAAGGCGCGCCAGGCCACGTCGCGCGCGCGCCAGATCGAAAAAATCAAGGTCGAGGACATCAAGCCGTCGTCGCGCGTGTACCCGTACATCCGCTTCGACGTCGACGACCGCGACAAACTGCACCGCTACGTTTTCGAAGCGCAGAAGCTCGCCAAGGGCTACGACAAGCCGCTCTTCGCCAATTTCAACATACGCGTCGAAGCCGGCGAGCGCATCGCGATCATCGGGCCCAACGGCATCGGCAAGACGACGCTGCTGCGCTGCCTGGCCGGCGAGCTCACGCCGGACACCGGCACTATACGCTGGACGGAAAAAGCCAAGCCCGGCTATTGCGCGCAGGACCATGCGGCGGAGTTCACGGAAAAAGAAACGCTCGCCGAATGGCTGGCCAATTGGAGAGGTCCGAACGACAACGACCAGACGGTGCGCGCCGCGCTCGGGCGCATGCTGTTCTCGGGCGAAGATGCGACGAAACTCACGCGCGTGCTGTCCGGCGGCGAGCAACAGCGCATGGTGTTCGCGAAGCTGGCACTGCAGAAACCCAACGTTCTTTTGATGGACGAGCCGACCAACCACCTCGACATGGAATGCATCGAGTCACTGAATACCGCGCTGGAAAAATACCAGGGCACGCTGATTTTCGTCTCGCACGACCGCGAGTTCGTCTCGTCGCTCGCCACCCGCATCATCGAAATGACGGCGGCCGGCATCGCCATCCACGTGGGCGGTTACGAAGACTATCTGCTCGCGCGCGGCATCGCGGCCTGATGCCCTATTCCCCCGGCGTTAGCCGATATGGGCCTTTATTATTGATCAATATCAAAAGTACGCTACCGTACAGCCATACCATGCGCTGCGGGCTATGTTGATCGATTGCGCCAAATGATTTGATGCCGGATGCTTAACCGCGGTCGCCATCTTCGCCCGAACTCTACAGGAGCAATGCCATGTCACTCACTCACGCCGTTGTGTGGCTCGACCACCGCGAAGCGCATGTAATGCATTTCAATGCCGACGCCGCCGACAACCAGAAGATCCGCGCGCACTCGAAGCACAAGCATCTGCACTCGAGCACGGGCACCATAGGTTCCGGCCATGCGCCGGAAGACCAGAAGTACTATCATGAGGTCGCGCATGCGCTGGCGGACGCCGCTGAAATCCTGATCGTCGGACCGTCAAGCGCCAAGCTCGCGCTGATCAAACATCTGCACAAGCACGATCCGGCGACGGCTGACAAAGTGGTGGGCGTCGAATCCGTCGATCATCCCACCGACGGCCAGGTGCTGGCCTTTGCCCGGCACTATTTCATCAAAGTCGACCAGATGCGCGGAACCAGTCCACTCCACCCGGCTTAGGACCGAGCAGGAAACAACCGCCGCGGCCGCTGGCGGCGGTGGTCGTAATGAATTTCCCGCAAAGCCCCCGCCCTATCCGGTTACGGCCGGTTACAGGCACAATACGGGCTTTGCAATTTCGCCAGCCGCAAATCCATGAACGCCCCGCAGCACACGCCGATGATGCAGCAGTACCTGAGCATCAAGGCGCAACACCCGGACATGCTGGTGTTCTACCGCATGGGGGATTTTTACGAACTTTTTTTCGCCGACGCGGAAAAGGCCGCGCGACTGCTCGATATCACGCTCACGAGCCGCGGCGCCTCCAACGGCGAGCCGATCAAGATGGCCGGCGTGCCGTACCACGCAGTCGAACAATATCTCGCAAAACTGGTGAAGCTCGGCGAGTCCGTCGCAATCTGCGAGCAGATCGGCGACCCGAATACGTCGAAGGGTCCGGTCGAACGCAAAGTATTGCGCATCGTCACGCCCGGCACGCTCACCGATTCCGCGCTACTCGACGACAAACGCGACAACCTGTTGCTCGCGCTCTGGCAAAAACAAACTACCGTCGGCATCGCGTGGCTCGCGCTTGCCGCCGGCCGTTTTCGCGCAACCGAGGTCAAGGCGGACACTCTCTCCGCCGAACTCGAGCGGCTGCGTCCGGCGGAAGTGTTGCTCGCCGAGTCCGCCGGTTTCGAGTTGCCCGCCAACGCGCCTTATGCCGTGCGACGCCTGCCTGAATGGCAATTCGAAACCGAAGCCGCGACACGCGCGTTGCGCCGCCAGTTCGATACCCACGACCTGACCGCATTCGGCCTCACCGGGTTGCCAGCCGCGACTTGCGCCGCCGGCGCACTGATTGAATATGCGCGCGCGACCCAGGGCAATTCGATCGCTCACGTGACTGCGCTCGCGGTCGAACATGCGGCGGCTTATCTTTCGATCGATCCGGCGACGCGCCGCAACCTCGAAATTTCCGAAACCATCCGCGGCGAACCGGCGCCGACGCTGTTGTCGTTGCTCGACACCTGCGCCACCAGCATGGGCAGCCGGTTGTTGCGCCATACCCTGCATCATCCGCTGCGCGACCACCGGCCGCTCGGCGAGCGGCTCGACGCGGTCGCGGTGCTGACGGCCGACCGCGCCGCCAAATGCACCACGCTGCGCGACGAACTGAAGAACTGCGTCGACGTGGAACGCATCACCGCGCGCATCGCGTTGAAGAGCGCGCGGCCTCGCGACCTCTCGGGATTGCGCGATACGCTCGCACGGCTGCCCGCATTGAGCGCCCAGCTCGCGACGCTTGACAGTCCGCGCCTGCGCGAGCTGGCAACCGGCGTGCAGCCGCTCGAGTCCATCGCCATGCTGTTGACGCAGGCGATACTGGCGGAGCCGGCGGCCATCGTGCGCGAAGGCGGCGTGATCGCCGACGGGTTCGATGCGGAACTCGACGAACTGCGCGCCATCGACCGCAACTGCGGCCAGTTTCTGCTCGACCTCGAGGCGCGCGAGCGCGCGCGCAGCGGCATCGCCAATCTCAAGGTCGAGTACAACCGCGTGCACGGCTTCTACATCGAAGTCACGCGCGCGCAATCCGAAAAAGTACCCGACGACTACCGCCGCCGGCAAACGCTCAAAAACGCCGAGCGCTATATCACGCCGGAACTCAAGACGTTCGAGGACAAGGCGTTGTCCGCGCAGGAACGCGCGCTCGCGCGCGAGAAGCTGCTCTACGATCAACTGCTCGAGCGGCTCGCGCCCGAAATACCCGCGCTGCAGCGCGTTGCCGGCGCGCTGGCAGAAATCGATTTACTGGCGACGTTCGCCGAGCGCGCCCATGCGCTCGACTTTTGCATGCCCGAACTCGCTGCCGAGCCGGTGATCGAAATCGAAGGCGGACGCCATCCGGTGGTCGAGGCGCAGGTGGACAACTTCATCGCCAACGACGCCCGCCTCACCGCCGCGCGCCAGATGCTGCTGGTGACCGGGCCCAACATGGGCGGCAAATCGACTTACATGCGGCAGGTCGCGCTGATCGCGCTGCTCGCGCACTGCGGTTCGTTCGTGCCGGCGCGGCGCGCGAAAATCGGCGCACTCGACCAGATATTCACGCGCATCGGCGCCGCCGACGATCTCGCCGGCGGGCGCTCGACCTTCATGGTGGAGATGACGGAAGCCGCGTACATACTGCATCACGCGACGGGCGCAAGCCTCGTGCTGATGGACGAAATAGGGCGCGGCACTTCCACGTTCGACGGCCTGGCACTGGCGTGGGCAATCGCGCGCCATTTGCTCGATGCCAACAAAAGCCTCACCTTGTTTGCGACGCACTACTTCGAATTGACGCGGCTCGCGCAGGAATTCAAGCAGCTCGCCAACGTGCACCTGGACGCGGTCGAGCACAAGGACCACATCGTATTTCTGCACAGCGTCGAGGAAGGCCCTGCCAACCAGAGCTACGGCCTGCAGGTCGCGCAACTCGCGGGCGTGCCCGCCGGCGTGATCCGTGCGGCCAAAAAACATTTGCAGCAGCTCGAGCAGGACGGCGCAACGCGCAGCCAGCAGCCCGACCTGTTCGCGCTGTCCACCGCACCCGAACCCGCGCCGGAAATCGATCCTGCGGTGACGGAAAAACTGCGCGCGCTCGACCCGGACGCGCTGACGCCGAGACAGGCGCTCGACGCGCTCTACGCGCTGAAGAAATTGCTCGACGAATAAACGCGCGCGGCGGCGGGTCGGTATCCTGCAACCTTAATGGTGGTGGCCATGGGCGCCGTGCACGTGCCCGTGTTCGAGTTCTTCCGCGGTCGCCGCGCGCACCGCACTGACCGTGCAATGAAAGCGCAGCGCCATGCCGGCCAGCGGGTGATTGCCGTCGACGACGACCTTGTCTTCGGCGATGTCTGTCACGGTGTAAATCAGGGCGTGACCCGAATCGCCGGCTTCGCCCTCGAAACGCATGCCGACCTCGATCTTGGGCGGAAACTTCGAACGCGGCTCGATTTGCACGAGCTTCTCGTCATACTCGCCGAAGGCATCGGTCGGTTGCAGGTAGACGTCGCAGGATTCGCCGGCGGCCTTGCCGTTCAACGCCTCCTCGACGCGCGAGAAAATCCCGTCGTAACCGCCGTGCAGGTATTCGATCGGTTCCTCGGTTTTCTCGATCAGTTCACCTTCGGAGTTCAACAATTCGTAGTTCAGCGATACCACCGTGTCCTGCGCTACTTGCATTTTCCCATGCCTCTTAAGAGTTCCAGCACCTGCGCCGCATGGCCGCGCGGGCTGACCCCGTACAGCGCATGCTTGAGCACGCCGTCTTTGCCTATGATGAACGTCGACCTCTGAATGCAGATTTTCTTCCGGCCTTCGTGTTCCTTCTCGTGCAACACCCCGTAATTATTGCAGACCTCGCCTTCCACGTCCGCGAGCAATTGTACCGCGAGGCCATGCTTGTCGAGAAACGCGCTGTGGCTCAGGCAATCGTCCATATTGACGCCGACGACCACCGCATCGAAGCGCGTGAATTCGTCCTGCAAATCGCTGAACTCGATCGCCTCAAGCGTGCAGCCCGGCGTGTCGTCGCGCGGATAAAAATACAGCACGACTATCTTGCGGTTGCGAAAATCGCCGAGACTGACCGCCTCCATTTCGGCGTCAGGCAAATCAAAACCCGGGGCCGCCTGACCGGCCTGCAACTTCAGCGCTCCGCACTCAGTCTGAATTGTCACGGATTAATTGTAGCAAAGTACCGCCGCTGTCAATATGGCGGGCAGCACGATAAAAATTCCGGCTGCACGCACCGCCCGCACGAATCGCATTCGGCGCGAGCGGACAATTGTAATCAGAACGTTATAATCGACTCATGATGGACAGTCTACCCGGCGCGCGCAGGTTTCTCGCGGAATTCTGGCAGAAAAAACCGCTGTTCGCGCGCGGCGCGCTGCCGCAATTCACCAAGGTACTCGATCGTGCGCGCATGCTGGAACTCGCGTGCCGCGATGACGTCGAGTCGCGGCTCGTGATCGGCGCACGCAAATCCTGGGCGGTCGAGCGGGGGCCGTTTCGCCCGCGCGATTTCAAGCGGATGCCTCACCGCGGCTGGACGCTGCTCATTAACGGCCTCGAATCCGTAATGCCGGAAGCGCGGTCGCTGCAGCAGGCGTTCGATTTCGTGCCTTACGCGCGCCACGACGACGTGATGGCGAGTTACGCCGCGCCGGGCGGCAGCGTGGGGCCGCATTTCGACAGTTACGACGTCGCACTCGTGCAGGCTGCGGGCGTGCGGCGCTGGCAGATCAGCGCCCAGCGCAATCTCGAGCTCGTCGCTGACGCGCCGCTCAAAATTCTGCGCCGATTTCGCGCACAACGCGAATGGACCGTGAAGGCGGGCGACGTCCTTTATCTGCCGCCGCGCTATGCGCATCACGGCGTTGCCCTGGATGAGTGCATCACGTGGTCGGTGGGATTTCGCGCGCCGGGGCGGCGCGAATTCATCGAGCGGTTTCTCGATTTCCTGCGCGATGAAGAGCGCCCGGACGAGAACTATCGCGACCCGCAACTCAAACCCCAGCGCCATGCCGGCGCAATCGGCGGCGATATGCTGGTCAAAATCAAAACGATGCTGGGCTCGCTCCACTGGACTGCTGCCGATGTCGAACGCTGCCTCGGCGAATACCTGACCGAACCGCGCCCGGGCGTAGTGTTCGAACGCGCGCGCCGCGTATCGGCGCGGCGGTTTGCCGAACTCGCCCATGCGCGCGGCATGCGCCTGGCGCTGCCCACCCGCATGCTGACCTCAGGCAAACAGGTATTCATCAACAGTGAAAGCGCGGCGGCGCCCGCCGCCTCCGCCGGCGTCCTGTCCCGGCTTGCGGATACGCGTTGCCTGCCGGCGCGCA
>CAZEAX010000281.1:0-6539 GCA_964510405.1 uncultured Streptomyces sp.
GCGCTGGCGCAGCCCGGCCAGCGCTATGTGGAACTCAATCAAGTCGTCGAGTTGCTCGGGCTCGAGCATATGCTCGAGCGGCGTCCGGCCAATCTATCCGGGGGCGAAAAGCAGCGCGTCGCCATCGGACGCGCGCTACTGGCGAGTCCGCGCGTGCTGTTGATGGACGAGCCGCTGGCGGCGCTCGACAATCTGCGCAAAGGCGAGATCCTGCGCTATATCGAGTGCCTGCGTGATGAAATCAAGGTGCCCATCGTTTACGTAACGCATGCCGTCGAAGAGATAGTGCGGCTTGCCGAAATGGTGGTTTTGATGGCTGATGGCAAAGTACTCGCGACCGGCAAACCGAGCGAAGTCATGGGCCGCCCGGAATTGCGGGCGCATGCGGGGATATTCGAAGGCGGCACCGTCATCGACGCAAAAGTCGCGGCGCACGATTTGCAATACGACCTGACCACGCTTGAATTTGCCGGCGGCCGGTTGATCGTACCGGGCGTCGATGCTTTGGTCGGCGAGCCCATGCGCCTGCGCGTGCGCGCGCGCGACGTTTCGATCGCGCTCACGCACCCGCATGACGTCAGCTTGCTCAATGTGCTTAAAGGGCGCGTGGTTGCGGTGACCGCAAGTGCGGGGTCGAGCTGCGATTTGAGGATAGATGTCGGCGGTGTGAATCTGGCGGCGCGCATTACGCGGCTGTCGGCGGACCGGTTGAAGCTCACGGCGGGGTCCGAGGTTTACGCTTTGATCAAAGCGATTTCACTCGATCGTTGAATAGTCGCGTGTATTGCTGCACTGCACATGACGATGGCAGCGGCGCGAACGCAGCAGCCTGGCGCGTTCCCAAATTGCAGTTATGCTGCGATAACAAATTCTGATGTCGGCGTGCCGGTTATTTTGTTATAACCGCCAATATAAAAAGTAAATAGTCGGGCAGGAGGGGGTCGTCCTTGTCTAGTCTTATCCGGTTGGTTCAGCGTCGCGCCGTGCCGATTTCCTGGCGCGCCCGCTCCACTCGTATCTTCTGCATTTCACATCCATTGTGTCGTCCCTAGCTGCGCTCGAACCGAGAGGAGGAAGTTGCACATGAACTCGCCACCACGCGTCAAACCGGAAGAGAAAACACAGGCCACGCCCGCTGCGTTGCAATCGCAGGAGCGCCGGCACTTTTTGCGCAAGGGCGCCGCGATGGCCGGCACAGCACTTGCGGGCGGGGCGGTCGGGGCATCGATCGCGCAGGCGGCGCCGCTGGAGGTCGCCGAATCGAACAAGGCAATGGGCAAGCCGATTCCGGCGACTGAATACGGGGTGCCGTCGAAATATGAAAAAAACTACGTGCGCGTGCGCACAAACGTATTCGTCAACCGCCAGAACCAGTCCGACTGGAGCTTCACTCCGCTTCAATACCAGAAGGGCATCGTGACGCCGAACGGCGTGATCTACGAGCGCCATCACAATGGCACGCCGGACATCAATCCGGACACGCACAAACTCGTCATTCACGGCATGGTAAAACAGCCGCTGGTGTTCACGATGAACGACATCATGCGCTATCCGTCGGTGTCGAAGTTTTACTTCATGGAATGCTCGGGCAACGGGCTCACCGACTGGACGAAACCGGCCTCGACGACGGTGCAGCAGACGCACGGACTCTTGTCGTGCGGCCAGTGGGTCGGCGTGCCGCTGTCGACGCTGCTCGACGAGGCGGAACTGGCGCCTGGCGCCAAGTGGCTGCTCGTCGAAGGCGCCGACGGCGCAGGCCACACGCGCAGCATTCCCATCGAGAAAGCCATGAGCGACGGCCTGCTCGTTTATGCGTTGAACGGCGAAATGCTGCGGCCGGAAAACGGCTATCCGTTGCGCGCGTTTTTTCCCGGCTGGGAGGGCAACGTCAACGTCAAGTGGCTGCGCCGCATCAAGGTCGGCGATCAACCGTGGCATTTCCGCAGTGAGACCGCGCGTTATACCGATCCGATGCCGGACGGCAAGTGGCGGCAGTTCAGCATGGAGATGGATGCGAAATCCGTGATCACCTCGCCCTCGGGCGGACAAAAGCTGGCCGGTGCCGGCGCGTATGAAATCCGCGGCTTCGCGTGGTCCGGCCGCGGCAAGATCGAGAAAGTCGACGTTTCGGTCGACGGCGGCAAAAACTGGCGCGAAGCAGCGCTGGAAGAACCCGTGATGGACAAATGCCTGACGAGTTTCAAGGCGCCATGGAACTGGGATGGCCGGCTATCGGTATTGCAGAGCCGCGCGATGGACAGCACTGGTTACGTGCAACCGTCCATTCAGGAGATCGGCGGATATCGCGGCATCCATCCTTATTTGTTCGTGCAGCATCACAACGGCATACAGAGCTGGGCGGTTACCGAAAAAGGGGAGGTGAGCAATGTCATCGCGTCTTAGCGTCATCATGGCGGCCGCGGTTCTCGCCGGAGCGACAGCGGCGGCGACCGCGCAGGACAAGCCGCATTTCGGCAAGCCGGTCACCGAGGCCGACATCGCGCCGTGGAACATCGACATCCGGACCCCGGACGGCAAAGGCCTGCCGGCGGGGCGCGGCAGCGTTGCGGAAGGCGAGCAGATCTACAACGTCAAATGCCTGGCATGTCACGGTCCCAAGGCGGCCGGCGGTTCGGTTTACGGAGCCATGGTCGGCGGCATCGGTTCCTTCAAGACGGAGAAGCGCGTGCTGACACCCGGCAGCATGTATCCTTACGCGCCGATTCTGTACGACTACATCAACCGCGCGATGCCGATGGACAAACCGCAGTCGCTGACACCCAGCGAGATTTACGCACTATCCGCCTATATTCTCAATCTCAATGGATTGATCGCAGCGGATGCGGTTATGGATGCGACGTCATTGACTCAGGTGAAAATGCCCAATGCCGGCAACTTTTACGTCGACGACCGTCCTGATACCAGGGCGGTGCGCTGCATGAACAACTGCAAATAGCAGCGTCGCTTGCGCGGCGGCAGGGCAGAGGCGGACCGGGTGGTCCGCCTTTGTTTTTTTGAGGACCCTGTAGCAGCGCGCGATCAGGCGGTCGGAGCGGGGTCGGGCGGACCGGCTCGCATGTTTTCCGGCAGCGGGCCTTTGCGGGAGAGTCGCAATGCCGATGCAATCGCGAGCAGGCTGAATGCAATGGGGCCGTGATAGCTTGCGTGCGCGACCTGCAGTTCCCAGCCAAATCCGATCAGTAACGCGGCTTCCAGCCAGGTCGCCTTGCGATTGAGGAAGAGATAGCCGGCCGCGCACAGGGCCGCAACGAAAATCGCCCACGACCCGGCCAGGCTGACAAAGGAGCCCACGCCCCCGACCCAGGGATCGATCCACATTCGATCGAGAAAAGAACGGATGGCCTGCGCGTCGCTGACGGTTATCGCGCCCGACCCGGCGAGTTCTTTGATGACCACCAGTTCGCGGCCCAGCCCGATGCCACCGATGCTGTCGAGCACGGTGTAATAGGTCATGAACACCACAATCGCGACCCGGGAAATCCACGCGAGCGGCATGCAGCGGGTCATCGCGTCGCGGCTGAATGTATCCGTGACGTGCAGCAATCCGAACGAAACGACCACGACCAGCGGAGTTTGCACCATGTGCAGCAGGAACCACCACTGGGGCCCGAAATACACGATTGCATTGAAGTAAGGGTCGCCGGCCTGCGGCTGCGACAGGAAACTGGTCATCCCCGGATTGAGGGTGAAATGGGCGGGATGAAAAAGCTCGATGCCGGCGAGCAGCAGCGGCGCGACGACAAGGCTCAGGATGGCAAGACCGCGTTTCGGCTGGTTGATCATTTTTTATCCCTCTGACTGGAACGGCCTTCATCAGGACGCCACACTCCGGCATTATGACGTTGTCACGCAGCCAAGCGCGGTTAGTACCTCAGGATCCATCATTCGCGTTCGTTCCGGCGCGGCGTGCTCACTGCGGCCGAAAAAACTGCGCCAGCGAGCGCTCGTCGGTGCGCGCCTGGTAAGCGATGTTCTTCTTCATCGCCCAGGTTACGATCTGGTGATACAGGGGAATGATGGCGACGTCGGCCGCGGCAATCGCGGCAGCCTCGCGCGCGATGGCCTCGCGTTTGGCGTCATCGACCGTATCCAGCGCCTGCTCGACGAGTTTGTCGACTTTCGGATTCGAATAACGGCCCCAATTCCACGCGCCGGTGCCCCTGTCCACGTTGGGTGTCATCAGCAGGGCGCGCAGCGCGAGATCGACGGCGTAAGACCCCCAGCCCAGCATCGCGAAGCTGAATTGCTGGTCGCGGGCCTTGGTCAAATATACGTTGAAGGGCATGGCTTCGACCGCGCACTTGATGCCGATGCGCGACAGCATTTGCGCCACTGCCTGCGCGACCTGGTCGTCATTGATATACCGGTCGTTCGGCGCCGACACCGTGATCGCGAAGCCGTTGGGGTAGCCCGCCTCGGTCAGCAGCTTTTTCGCGCCTTCGGGATCGAAGGCTTCGGGCTTGGCGCCGGAGTAATGACCGAATATCTGCGGCGACACGACGTTGGACGCCGGCACCGCGACGCTTTCCATCGCGCGTTCGACCAGCGCCTTGCGGTTGATTGCTTTCGAAATTGCCAGCCGCACCCGCAAGTCCATGAACGGGTTCTTCGCGAGCGGCTTGCCGTCGAGATCGGTGACCAGCGGCGGTTGCTTGCGGTATTGGTCCATGTGAAAGAATATCGTGCGCCACGACACGGTCTGTTCGAGGCGGAGGTTCGGGCTGGCGCGCAGACGCGCGAGATCCGAGGGCGGCACGTTTTCGATGACATCGACATCGCCCGACAACAGCGCCGCGGTGCGCGCGGGATCGTTGGACATCATGCGGAAGGTGACTTTGTCCCAGGCGGGTTTTTTGTCCCAATAGCCTTCGAAGCGAGCGAGTTCGACGCGGTCGCCGCGCGACCACCGCACAAACTTGTAGGGACCGGTGCCGACCATCGCACGGCCGCTGTCGAAATCCGCGGAAGTCGCATTGAAGGCCGCTTTTTTCTGGACGATCATGATCGAGTTCAGGTCCTGCGGCATCGCGCCGTACGGGGTCGCGGTCTTTAAGCGTATCGTATAGGGGTCGACGATCTGCTTGGAGACGATGCGGCGCACGTACACGGCGAAGCCGCCGGGGCTTCCCGCAATCGACAGCGGGCGCACCAGGGAATACGCAACGTCATCCGCGGTGAACTCCGTGCCGTCGTGAAACTTGACGCCTTTGCGCAGCTTGAATTCCCACGTCAACGGGTCGATGGCGCGCCACGACGTTGCGAGACCGGGGATGATGCGCGCCTTTTCGTCGACCCGCGTCAATGCGTCGAAAACGTGCCAGCCGATCTCGACGTTGTGCTGGGTGGCGACGTAATGAGGGTCGAGCGAAGTCACGTCCGCGCTGATGCCGATCGACAGGTCGGCGGCCTGGATCGCCGCGGACCATAACAAGGCTCCCGCGGCCCACCATTTCACGCGACGCGATACTGACGCTATCCGGTGTTTCATTAACTCTCCTCGTGAGGCACGGGCGAAGCCGGCCGGTTGAATTCTACTGTGAAAGGCGATGCCGTTGAACGGTCTTGGCGCGGCTCGTTGCGGCGTCTTGACACGCTATGTGCAGCGTGGCTGGCGGTGCATTGGCGGTCATTCGCGTGCGCTTACGATTTCCAGCAACTTCGCCGCGTCGGTGATGGGGGGCAGACAGGTGACGCCCTGGCAAACCCACGCTTTGAGACCGCCGCCGGCGGGCTTGGCGAGCGTCTCCGGCAGATCGCGGGTGCCGGCCGGAATCGCCAACGTGAGAACGTGGGGCAGATAGCGCGCGTCAATCGCGCGTTGCCACGCGTGCATATCGCCGTCGCCGCTTAGTACGACGAGCGTGGGTGGCGTCAATTGCTCGTCGAGCGCGGTGCCCAGCATGCCGTGCGCGTTCGGCTGCTCTTCGAGCAACGGGCAGAACGCCTGTACCGTGCGCCGCGCAGCCTCGCTGTAGCGCGGCTCGCCGAGGATATGGCCCAGCCGGTCGAGCGCGAGCGCGGCGACGCTGTTGCCCGACGGCGTATCGTTTCTGGGGCCGATTTTGGCGCGGTGTAGCAACTGCTCGTGATCGTGGCTGACGAAAAAAAATCCGCCGTGTTCGCGGTCTTCGAACCTGTCCAGCAGCGCATCGGCAAGTTCTTGCGCCCACGCAAGGTCGGCGCTGCGAAAGTCGGCCTGCATGAGTTCGATCAGCGCATCGAGCAGGAACGCATAGTCGTCGAGATAGCCGTTCAAGCGGGCCTGGCCGTCCTTGTAGGTCGCGAGCAGACGGCCGTTGCGCCACAGGTTGACGCGGATGAATTCTATGGCGCGGCGCGCTGAGGACAGCCACGGCCGTTGTCCGAATACACGAAACCCGCGCACCATGCCCTTGATCATCAGCGCATTCCAGGCGGTGAGGATTTTTTCGTCGCGCGCCGGCCGCACGCGCCGCTCGCGCCGCGCGAGGAGGCGGGCGCGTGCCGCATCGAGCAGCGCCTGGGCGCGTTCCGGCGGC
>CAZEAX010000282.1:0-6523 GCA_964510405.1 uncultured Streptomyces sp.
TGGGTCGATCGGGAGCGCCGAACATTCCCGACACCGTCTCTAGGGCTCGCCGGCGAGGAGCCGGGAGGCGACCGCGATATATTTGCGTCCCGCCTCCTGTGCCCGCATGACGGCGCTTTCCAGCGTCTCGGTCGAACGCAGACTGGCGAGCCATTTGCGCCCCATCCGCGTCACCTTCAGGTATTCGATGCTGGTCTGCACGTGTGCGCTGACGAAATTCCAGTAAAAGCTTGGATACTTCTCGCGCAGATCGTCCGGCGTCTTGTTGCCGAGCCGCTGATTGGCCTGCGTCTCCTCGAACTCGTGAAAGAGCGCCGGCAGCTTGCGGATGTAATCCGGGTCGGCAAGCTGTCCAATGAGATCTGCGGCGCGCACGAGTCCCGGCCAGTCGGAGCCGAGTGTTGGATCGGTCGCCTCCGGCACCGGAAAACGCGTGTTCTCGATGTTGGTGGCGATCGCGTTCGCGTCGATCAGCGGATGGTCCTTGAAGCGCCACAGCACGAACAGTTTGCCGCGTTCGACATGATATGGCGTGAGGAATGCATCCGTTGCGTTGGCAGCCAGTTTCACGGTCTCGCCGGCGGCGTTGATAACCGCGATATTGCCGGAGTCGCCCGGGCAGATGCCGCGTACGTAGCCGATGTCGTGGCATAACAATGAAACGATGAAATGCGCCCACTCCGCGGCGGAAATCCGGCCGTCGCGCAGATATTTTCCGCGCAGGATTTCCTGACCCACCAGCGTCACCATCATGCTGTGCTCGGCGTCGTGGTAAAGCGCGTCGGTCTCCGCGAGTATCTCCATCGCCATCATGCCGGCGGTGGCGATGGTGTCGCGGAACGGTTCTTCGCTGCTGCCGTAAACGCGCCTGAACTCTTCGGTGAGGCGGTCCAGGAAATTGTCGACGAGAACGGATTTAGGGTCGAATCGGAGCATGCAATAGGTCTTTCCTTCAACCGCGGTATTGAGGAATCGAATTGTCTCGGTTAAGTGACCGGTTTGTAAACCGGATTATGCGGCGTTAGTATGATGTCATAGTACGCCAGCCATTCCGCTATGCCGCCGGACCGCGGGCTTGCAATGCGGCGCCTGGCCGATGAATACCTTGGCGGGCGTGTGGTTACTAACCCACCCAAAGGTCCGGTTAAGCCCGACGTCAAATTCACCGCCAAATTTGCCCATCCACAGCAGCTAATATTCACGATATCATCGCCACGTTATGCTTTCGTAATTACAAATACACAGGGGGTAGTACATGACACCGGAACAGATTCTAAAACTTCCATCGATGCCGGCCGCGAGCCCGAGCTATCCGATGGGGCCGTATCGGTTTATCAATCGGGAATTCATGATCGTCACGTACGAGACCGACCGCGATCTGTTGCGGCAGGCGGTGCCGGAACCCCTGGAGCCAAACCCGGAGGGGCAGGTGCTGTACGAATGGATACGCATGCCAGACAGCTCCGGTTTTGGCGATTACACCGAGAGCGGCGTCGTTATCCCCTGTTTTTACAAGGGCGAACCGATCAATTTCACGGCACAGATGTACCTGGACGACGAGCCGCCAATTTCCGCAGGGCGCGAGATCTGGGGCTTTCCCAAGAAATATGCGCTGCCCAAACTGGAGGTCTGTTCGGATACCCTGACAGGCACATTGCATTACGCGGGCCAACTGGTCGCGATGGGCACGATGGCGTACAAGCATCAGGTCGCGCCGGGCGGCGTTGACGCGCAGGCAAAAGGCATGACCCGGACGTCATGTAACCTCAAGATCATTCCGGACGTTGACGGCAGTCCGAAGATCTGCCAGCTGGTGGCTTATAACCTTACTGACATCACGGTCAAAGGCGTGTGGCTGTCGCCCGCCCGTCTGCATCTCATTCCGCACGTGAACGCACCCGCAGCGGACCTGCCGATCAAGCGCATCATCGGCGGCAAGCATTTCATCAGCGACCTCACCCTGCCGCACGGCCGGGTGCTGTTCGACTACCTCAAAGACGCATGAGCGGACAGGAAACCACACCATGAAAAAAAGTGACGTCAAAGCGCTAGCTTCAATGCCCCTGCAAAGTCCGACTTATCCGCGGGGACCCTACAATTTTTTCGGTCGCGAGTATCTGGTCATCAATTACAAGACTGATCCGGCGTTGATCCGCGCCGCCTTGCCGGAACCGCTTGAACCCGCGGGCGACACTATCGCCGTGCAATGGCTGGATCTGCCCGATGGCGAAGGTTTCGGCGCCTATGCGGCTGCGGCGCAGGTCATTCCCTGTACCTTCAAGGGCGAGCAATGCAATTTCATCAGCCAGATGTATGTGGACAGTTCGCCGCCGCTCGCCGGTGGCCGCGAAATCTGGGGTTACCCGATGAAATACGGCAAGGCGGTGCTGCAGGTCAATGCCGATACGCTGACTGGATCTCTGCATTATGCTACCCAGTCGATTGCCACCGGCACGATGGTGTACAAGCACGATGCATTTCGTGCTGACCATGTGAAGCAGAAAGAGTATCTGTCGCGAACGCAGGTCACATTGAAGTTGATCCCCGATATCGACGGCACGCCGGCCATTGCGCAGTTGGTGGCGATCAAGTTTGAAAACGTCGCGATTCACGGGGCGTGGACCGGGCGGGCGCGGCTGGAGTTGGTTCCCTCGGTCAATTGTCCGCTTGCCGATCTGCCGGTGCGGGAAGTCGTTGATGCGCTGCACATGGTGACCGACATGACTTTGCCTTATGGCAAGGTCATACACGATTATCTGAAGAAGTAAACAAAACAGGCGGCCGAAAGACGCGCGGCGAACCGGTTGATCCGGTTCGCCGCGTTGTTATGCGCATTCCGCGCAGGCGGCGCTTACAAAAATTCCTTTTTCAAGTCGACTGTTGAACGCTCGCCCAGGTGCTCGAAGTTGTGTTCAAGCCATTGGGCGGCCAGCGCGCGGCCGCGGTCGCGCAGGGTGGTGAGGAATTTCCACTCGCTATTCATTTTACTGGCGGCCGACAGGTCGGACATCGCGTTGTCGGCGCGCACGGAATGGATCAGCACGTACTTCAACTTGTCGCGATGCTCGTCCTTGATCCAGCCGTCGTCGAGCAGTTTCTGCACGAAGTAGACCGAGCGCAATTCTTTTATGAGCGAAGAATTGAAGGTGATTTCGTTGAGGCGGTTGGCGATGTCGGCCGAGGTCTTCGGCGGGCCCGGGCGTTCGATCGGGTTGATGTGCAGGATCACCACATCGCGCGATTCGGTGTAATAAAAAAGCGGGTAAAGCACGGGGTTGCCCATGTAGCCCCCGTCCCAATAGTGTTCGCCCTTGATTTCCACGGCCTGAAAAACCTGCGGCAGGCACGCTGAAGCGAGAACGACGTCGGCGGTGACTTCCGGGGTATGGAATATCTTGACCTTGCCGGTGCGTACATTCGTCGCGCAGATGAACAGCTTGGTCGTGCCCTGGCTGCGCTCGAGTTCCTCGAAATCGACCTGCTGCTCGAGCACTTCGCGCAGCGGGTTGTAGTTCATCGGGTTCATCTGGTAGGGCGAGACGACGCTCATCATCGACTTCATCAGGTCCTGGATGGGGTTGTCCTTCTGCACCCCCGTGTCCCACGGCATTTTGGGCAAGGCAAACTTTTGCCCGGCGTCCGAAATGGCCTTCCAGAAATTATGCAAAGCCTCCCGCGCGCCCTCATTTCCCTTGAGCTTGCCATAGGCGTATACCACCGCGTTCATGGAGCCCGCGCTGGTCCCCGACAGTCCCTCGATCTCGATGCGGCCGTCTTCAAGAAACTTGTCCATTACGCCCCAGCCAAATGCGCCATGGGCGCCGCCGCCCTGAAGCGCAAAGTTGATGCGCTTTTTCTTGGAAGTGTCGATGGATGTCTTTGATTTTATCGCCATGATTGAACCTTTCGCGCCTATGGGGCGCTCATCACGTTATTGAAGCCGTAGCGGCCATCGCCCCCGAGGGGCGCGGCCGCATGTGAATCACACGATTAACAGCACCGGTGCGATGCCGATCAATGAGCCGTCCAACCGCCCTCGACCATGATGTTCGTGCCCGTAATCGAGGCGGCCGCATCAGTGCACAGAAACACTGCGGTTCCCGCGACCTGCTCGACCGTGACGAACTGTTTGGTCGGCTGCGCCGCGAGGAGCACGTCGCGTTTGACCTGCTCTTCGGTGATGCCGCGCGCCTTGGCGGTATCCGGAATCTGCTTTTCCACCAACGGCGTCAACACATAGCCGGGGCAGATCGCATTGACCGTGACGCCCACTTCCGCAACCTCGAGGGCGATGGTTTTGGTGAATCCCATGATCCCATGCTTGGATGCGACATAGGCAGATTTGAACGGCGATGCGACCATCGCATGCGCCGAGGCAACGTTGATGATGCGGCCCCATTTCTTGGATTTCATATACGGCACTGCGACGCGCGTCGTGTGAAACGCCGACGAGAGATTGATCGCGATAATCGCATCCCACTTCGCGAGCGGAAACTCTTCAACCGGCGCGACATGCTGAATGCCCGCGTTGTTGACGAGAATATCGACGCCACCGAGCCCGGACAGCGCCTTTTTCATCATGGCCTCGATCTGGTCCGGCTTGCTCATGTCCGCGCCATCATACAAGACCTTCACGCCGTACTTCGACGCCAGCCCCGCGCGCAGTTTCTCGATCTCGGCCGCATCGCCAAATCCGTTGAGGACCAGGTTGATGCCTTCTTTCGCGAATCCTTCGGCGATTCCCAGCCCGATTCCGCTGGTGGAACCGGTTACCACTGCATTTTTTCCCTTAAGCACGTCGTTTCTCCCTCGAGTTATGATTTGAAAATTTACTCCGCACGCCGGTGGAGTGCAACAACCGGCGGCGCTTTCCGTGCGTCATGCGTCGTCTGGCTGCAATAGGGTGCGAAAACCCGCCCGAACTGCAGTTTGCCTGTCGTATGGGTTGCCGTAAAAGCGAACGCGCTACTTCTTGCTGCCGATTTCCGTGACCGAGCCGATCGCTTTTTCCGTCGCGGCGGTCGCTGCCTGGATGTTGGCGTTGGCAATATTGGTCATCTGGCTCGCGACCGCGGTCATATTGTCAAATGCCTTGTTAGTCTGCTCCAGCATGTTTTTCATCACGCCGGCAATTACGTCGCTGCCGTCTATCGCGGTCGATTTTTTTTGCTCAATCGTCGACGAGGCCGCCTTGGCGAGTTGGGTGTAGTTCGCCTGCATCACCGCGCTGACTTCTTTCTGCATTCCCGACACGAGATCGTAGACGTTGCGCCAGTATTCCATCATGCGCTCTGGCTTCGCGAGCTGCTGGTTGACGCGGGCCACCTCTGTCACATCCTTGGACGTTGCAAGCTTGCCCGTGGTGGCGACCGTATTCGAGTACATTTCCTTGGCGGCCGCCAGATTCAACGCGGTCAGACGCTGCATGCCTTCGAAGGAGGTGCGCATGATGGACATAAGCACTTCCGCGCTGGCCTTCTGGGCAACCGACACCTGCTCAAATTCCGGACTAGAATTGGACATCGTTGGCTCCTAGTCTATTAGTGGCCGCCGTCGCACCCCTTCTTGATCGGGAGCGCTTATTTTCCATCAAAATTTCATCAAATTCAGGGCGGAAGGGGAGGCTACCACGTTCCGCCGCCGCGCGTAAGTAGTGGACGTTTTTTCGCCCTGGCGCAACATATTCCGCCCCAGAGATTATGTTACCGCCATATTACGTACGGGTAGAAGTCACAGGCTGGCTGGCTGGCGGAAACCGTGTTTTGGCTGCGGTGCAATCGGCCCGGGCTGGCGGCCTGCAAGGGGATAAAAGTCACACTTGGGCTGCAAAAAGTGGGAAGAAGGGGGGATGCTGCCGTCATTACCGGCGCATTACCCCGAGGTTATTCACCGTGGATCGCGGCATTGTGTAGCGCCGGCTGGGCGGGCGCAAAAATTTTTATGGCGCCAGCCCGTTAGGAGTTTACGTCGCAGTTCTATCCGCTATAATCGCCTTCATTGGCGTAAAAAAAGCACGAGACCTCGCTTGGCCAGTCGGCCGGCGAAACTCGAACGAACACGTCTGAATTTGCAGCCAGGGAAGATTCACACAGTTACTGATGCGCCAACACCAGTCAATTCTCGAGTTCAGGCACGGGCGCTATTTCAAGGTCGCCGCTCTGCTGTGCGCTGCGGCAATCGGCGTTTATTGCTGGCATGAGCCGCCAGCTGTTTACCTCAAACCCTACGGAGGCACCTGGCTCGGTTATACGCTGGGAACCATCGGTGCGGTGCTTATCCTGTGGCTGATGCTGCTCGGCGTCCGCAAGCGCCGTTATAGCTCCAGCATGGGCAGCCTGCAAGGCTGGACGTCGGCGCACGTTTATCTGGGTAGCAGCCTCATTGTGGTCGCCACTTTGCATTGCGGCTTCGAGTTCGGCTGGAATATTCACACGCTCGCTTACGCGTTGATGATGCTGGTCATAGCGAGCGGTTTCTTCGGTATCTACGCATACCTGCGCTATCCCGAGTACATGACGGCCAA
>CAZEAX010000283.1:0-6478 GCA_964510405.1 uncultured Streptomyces sp.
GCCGCGCGCCTGCAAGCGATCGAACAGCGTGGCGAGGTAATTCGCCAGGCTGGCCGTCTGTTTCACGGTGCGCGGATCCACCTCAATTCGATTGTGATGGGCCAGGCTGAGCGTGCCGATGACTTTGCCGTTCGCGCGAATGGGCGTTTGTCAACTATCTCATATACCAGCCGACGCCGCGGGACTTCTTCTCTCTTCGCAGCGGCTTCTTTAACGACATCACGGGCCAGCGCACGGGGTTTGCAACCCGCTACGTCGAGGAAGTCGTAGGCTGGAACCACTGGATCGGCAAAGCCATCACGATTCGTCCGGAAATCCGGTTCGAGCGCGCCATCGATGTTCCGGCTTACGACAATCCGTCGCAGTGCAACGGCATCGGCAGCCCGTTTGTCGCGGCCGGCAGCGGCGTGCAGTCCAACACGGCGTGCGCGGGAACCGGCAAGAACAACCAGTTCATGTTCGCGATCGACGCAATCGTTCACTTCTAGGCAAATTGCGTTCGCGGATGAGGACATGTTGAGATGGCCGATCCAGCGGTGAAAACAAATTTTGGTGTATCGCCAATGAAAAAAAGCCGCTGGATTTTTCTCGCAAGCCGCCGAATGAATTTCACAAGAGACGGAACGCGCTGAGCGGAGCTTATGGCCAAACTGAGTCCTCTGGTCATCGTAATCGAGGATGACGCGCAGATCAGGCGCTTGCTGCGGGTCACCCTCAAAGCGCACGGCTTTGACATCCGCGAGGCGACAACGGGAAAACGCGGGCTGATCGTGGCGGCGGCGTGCAAGCCTGACCTGATTATTCTCGATCTCGGCCTGCCCGACGTCGATGGACTCGAGGTGCTCAAAAAACTGCGCGAATGGTGGACCAATCGTCCGGTCATCATCCTGTCAGCTCATGGCACGGAGTCGAGCAAGGTCGCCGCGCTCGACGGGGGGGCAGACGATTACGTGACGAAACCGTTCGGGCTGGAGGAGCTGCTGGCGCGCATCCGCGTTTCGATGCGGCACCACGCGCAGGCCCAGCGGCCGGACGCTAACGCGGTTTTCAAGTCTGCCAATGTGGAGATCGATCTGATACGCCGGCGGGTTACCCGGGATGGCAAGGAAATCCACCTGACCCCGATCGAGTACCGGGTGCTGGCGGTACTCGTCAAGCATGCCGGCCTGGTGGTCACGCACGACCAGTTACTAAAAGAGGTGTGGGGGCCCAATTTCGTCAAGTACAAGCACTACCTGCGAACGTATATGGCCTCCCTGCGCGAGAAGTTCGAAGTGGACCCCGCCAATCCCGAGTTGTTGCTCACGGAGTCCGGAGTCGGCTATCGGATCGCCACCGAGGTGACTGCGGTTGCATAGGAAATTGGGAAATTACATTACTGAGATCTGGAGGATTGCATATGTCCGACATCAAGCAGCTTAACGTCGCTTATTCCCCGCGCGAACAACACGGTTCAGGGAAGGCCGAATCTGCTCAGCCGGGCGTCAGACTGGAAAGACGTTTGGCAACCGTTCTGCCTCTGACGAGGCCCCGCGGAAGACGGCACACGACTCGAAGAATCGAGCCGTATGTTTATTTTATCCAGCTGACGGACCATGAGAACCGGCCGCTGTCCGAATACGTGGGAGCCAATCTCGACATCGTAAACGCCTGCGACGATTTGCGGGTGCTGCGCACGTTCGATTGTCCGGAGCTGGCGATTTATTTTTGCCGCGCATATGCCGATCAGTTTCACGGGCGGCGCTTTCGCTATCGCGCGCGCCGGCCGGCGCGCAAGCAATGCGAATAGAAGCATGTTTTTTTGCATCGATCGGCGAACGAATCGGAGAGAGCTTGTGAACACATACGCAGAGCTCGGTGACCGCGATTTAGCGGCGGGCAACGGTTTGAATGCGCGGCGGGGGCGCGCGCACTTGACGATGGTCTATATGGCGGCGTTGCTGCTGCTATTTTTGATTCACTGCAATTGCCGGGCCGATGAATCGCGCCGCGACGGCTATTGGTGGGCGGCGCAATCGGAGGTCAATCAGGTCGGTTATATCACGGGTTTCTTCGATGGCCTGATCCTGGAGCAGCGGATATTCGACGCGACGCTTTACAACGCCACGCCGCCGAAAGCCAGCCAGCAGCTGGTGGATTTTGCGACCAACGTCGAGTTCGAGGCCAATACGCAGATGGACAGACTGTTTACGCGCGTGACGGTACCGCAAATCCGCGATGGGTTGAAAAAATTCTACTCCGACCCGCGGAACCGCCGGGTCCTCTTGTTCAACGCGACTTTCGTAGTGGTGAACGCCATTGCCGGAAGTCCCAGAGAGCACGTGGAAGGACTTGCCGAGACCTATCGGGTTTCGGATATCAAATAACCCAAGAGCTCATGCCGAGCCACGACAACCGCCACCGGAGGCAACCAGGAAATTAATCATGGGCGAAATACTCGAAATGGAATCCCGGAACGTCAAAACGCAGATGCAAGCGGACCTCGATGGCATAAAGCGGGACGTCAGGTTCCTGAGCAGCAAACTCGACGGGTACTCGATCATATATGCCGCCGACAAGAAGGCCATCGAAGCGGCCAAAATGCGGCTCGAGGAGTGCCTGATGTGGGCGGTCAGGGCGATGACTTGATGGCGGTGCGTTAATACATGCATATGGCATATTAGATGCAACCCGTTTCCGATACGTACGCGGAAGCGGCTTGAAGCGCCGATGTTCGCAGATTCAACTCTGGTCGTTCTTGAAATCATCCTCGCCTGCGTCGTCTCTGTCGCATTGTATTTGATGCGATGCATCTCCAAAAAAATTATTGATGTACCTGCTGGGGTAAGCGTGGTGTAAGGCGCAATGGATAAGCTTTTTTGAAAATTGTTATTGCACGTGCAAATGCCTAAATTTTATTGCGTACCGGATTTCCATCGCCGCAGTTTCAGACGCGCGATTGTGATTTGCCCGCAGTCTTGATGTCTTCGTCGTCAACAGGAATCGTCCGCCATGTCAGATGAATTGCCGACTCCGTCCGGTGCTCCGCGCAAGTTGCCGCGGCGAACCCAGATTTTGATCATCGCCGGAGCGGCGATCGTCATTGCCGTGCTCTGGGGCGCCGACGTACTGGTGGGCCAATTCCGGTCGACAGCCAATGCACAGGGAAAATACGGCGTCGCACCGGCGGAACAGTCGGCGGGAACGTTCGAGGTCACCAAGGAACAGTGGGCCCATCTTAATACGGCAGTAGTGCAGACCATGTCGTTCCGGGCCGAGCAGGTAACGGACGGGAATATCGCAGTCAACGAAGATACGACCACGCCGGTGTTCTCGCCGTATTCCGGGCGCGTGACCAGACTAATTGCGAAACTGGGCGACCGTGTAGAAAAAGGCTCGCCCTTGATGGCAGTCGAGGCGTCCGAGGTCGTGCAGGGACAGAACGATCTGGTCGCCGCGGTCGGCGCGCTCAATACCGCCAATTCTCAAGTGAACCTTACGCAGAACAACGAGAAGCGCCAGCATGCCTTGTATCAGGCAAAGGTCGGCGCATTGAAGGACTGGCTGCAAAGTCAATCAGATCTGACAACCGCTCAAAACAACCAGCGCACCGCCGAGATCGCGTTGTCGGCGGTGCGCAACCGGTTGCGCATTCTCGGCAAATCCGATGAGGAAATCAGCGCGGTCGAGACTTCCTCCAACGCGCAGCCGATGAATCCGGAAGCTTATTTGCGTGCCCCGATAACCGGGGCGGTCGTCCAGCGGCAGGTCGGCCTGGGCCAATACATCAACAGCGCAGCGGGCGGCGCTTCCGCGCCGGTGTATTCGATCGGCAACCTGTCGACCGTGTGGCTGATCGCGAATGTGCGGGAGACGGATGCGGCACGGGTTCGCATTGGACAACCGGTTGAAGTGCGCGTGCTGGCTTATCCCGGGCGGGTATTCAAGGCCAGGATCGCGTGGGTGGCGTCAGCCGTCGATGCGGTCACGCATCGACTGCCGGTCCGCGCCGAAGTCGAAAACCGGGACGGCGCACTCAAGCCGATGATGTTCGCAAGCTTTCGCATTACCACCGGGAGCAACGTGACGGCGCCGGCAGTGCCGCAGAGCGCCGTAATATACGAAGGCGATGAGGCGCACGTGTGGGTCGCCGGCAACGACGGCCGGGCGGCGTTTCGCGCGATACGCACCGGAATGATCAACGACGGCATGGTCGAGGTTGCCGTCGGCCTGGTTGCCGGTGAAAAGGTGGTGACGAGCGGCACATTGTTCATCGATCGCGCGGCGAAAAACTGATGAACGAAATAATCGCTTTTGCTTTAAAGCAGCGGCTGCTGGTGGTGATAATGCTGTGCGCCGTGATCGGCGTCGGCATCGTCAGCTTCATGAAGCTCAACATCGAAGCCTACCCGGACCCCGTTCCGCCGCTGGTCGATATCATCACGCAGAGCACGGGCCAGTCTGCGGAAGAGATCGAGCGCTATATCACGATCCCGATCGAGGTGCAGATGGCGGGAATACCGCACGTCAACACCATACGCACCATCTCGCTGTTCGGGCTGTCCGACGTAAAAGTCCAGTTTACCTACGATTTCACCTTTGAAGAGGCGCAGCAGTGGGTCATCAACCGGCTCTCCCAGTTGCCGCCATTGCCCAACGGCGCCCAGCCGCAACTGTCGCCGACCAGCCCGATCGGCGAGCTCTATCGTTATCGCGTTACGGGGCCGCCGGGGTACTCGGTGACCGATCTGAAAACCATCGAGGACTGGATCCTCGAGCGCCGCTTCAAGGCGGTGCCGGGCGTCATCGACGTCAACGGATGGGGCGGCAAAACCAAGGCCTACGACATAACGGTGGACCTGCAAAAACTCATTCACTACGGCCTTACGCTGCCGCAGGTTTTGCAAGTCATCAACAACAGCAACGTCAACGTCGGTGGCCAGACGGTAAACTTCGGGCCGCAATCGGCGGTGGTGCGCGGCATCGGCCTCGTCCACTCGATGGACGACATGCGCGGCACGATGCTCGCTTCGAACAATGGCGCGCCGGTCCTGCTCGGCGATGTGGCGACGGTCAGCGTCGGCAATTTGCCGCGCCTGGGTATCGCCGGCCAGGACGAAGACAACGATGTGGTGGAGGGCATCGTCCTGATGCGGCGTGGCGCGGAGAGCCTGCCCACGTTGAAACTCATCAAGAAGGAAATCGAGAGAATCAACAACACCGGCGTTCTGCCGCCGGGAGTGCAGATCCAGAAGATCTATGATCGCACCGATCTGATCAACGTCACGACGCGCACGGTATTGCACAACATGATCGAGGGTATCGTGCTGATTTTCTTCGTGCAGTGGATGTTCCTCGGCAACCTGCGCAGTGCGATCATCGTGGCGACGACGATTCCGTTCGCGCTGTTTTTCGCGGTCACCATACTGCTGGTGCGCGGGGAATCGGCCAACCTGCTGTCGGTCGGCGCGATCGATTTCGGTCTCGTCGTCGATGCCACGGTCATCATGGTCGAAAACATTTTCAGGCATCTCGCCGGCGGATCGAAAGCGCGCGACGGCGATTCGATCGTGCTGCAGCGTGTCCGCGTCAGCATGGCTTTGCATGGAAAGTTTGCCACCATCGGCGGTGCAGCCATTGAAGTCAACCAGGCAATTTTCTTTTCGGCCGCGATTATCATCGCCGGGTTCGTACCGCTGTTTACGCTGTCCGGAATCGAGGGGCATATATTCGGACCGATGGCGAAAACGTATGCTTACGCGATTCTTGGCGGTCTGATCGCCACTTTTACCGTCACGCCGGCGCTGAGCGCGTTGCTGCTGCATGAGAACATCGACGAGACAGAGACGTTTATAGTGCGCGGCATGCGCCGCGTTTATCGGCCCATGCTGGAGTTTGCCCTGGCCAACCGTGTGATTACGCTTGGAACGGGCGGACTGTTGTTTCTGATTGCCGCGCTTGCAGTCAAGAGCCTGGGTCTCGAGTTTCTGCCAAAACTCGAAGAGGGCAATCTCTGGATCCGCGGCACGATGCCGCCGTCGATTTCTCTGGAGGAGAGCAACGCTTACGTCAATCGCATGCGCAATGTCATCAAGGAATTTCCGGAAGTTGTGACGGTAATCTCGCAGAACGGACGTCCCGACGACGGCACCGATGCCGCCGGTTTTTTCAATGCCGAGTTTTATGTGCCCCTCAAACCCGCGAATACGTGGCCGAAAGGCGTGGACAAGGAAAAGTTGACCGAACTGGTCAGCACCGCGCTGCAAACCCGGTTTCCGGGCGTCGAATTCAGTTTTTCGCAAACGATCGAGGACAACGTCGAGGAGGCGGCCTCCGGCGTCAAAGGCCAGAACTCGGTCAAGCTGTACGGCAGCGATCTCGAAACTCTCGAGAAATCCGCCGCACAAATGAAGGAAGTGCTGGGCAAAGTGCCGGGCATTGCCGATCTGGCGGTGCTCAATTCGCTCGGCCAGCCGACGGTGAAGATCGATATCGACCG
>CAZEAX010000284.1:0-6454 GCA_964510405.1 uncultured Streptomyces sp.
GCAAGCATCACGCGGTACTGCTCGCGAACCACGGGCCCGTCGTGGCGGGGAGCTCGTTGACCGCGGCGGTCAACGCCATCGAAGAGCTCGAACAGACCGCGCATCTGATGTTATTGTTGCGCGGCCAGCCGACGCGGCTTTTGACGGCTGCACAGGTGGCCGACTTGAACCGGCGGTTTCCGAATTAACCGGCATCAAGCCGCCGCAAGCGAGAGGAGGAAACGGAGTGGTGGAGGATAGGCTGCAGCGCACCGATCTGGGTGTCGCGATCGTCGGTGCCGGCCGTATCGGCGCGCTGCGTGCACAGCTCGCGGTCAATCATCCCGCGGTGCGCTTTCTTGCGCTCGCCGATATCGATGGCGCGCGTGCGCACGCGGTTGCGGACAAATGCGGCGCGCAATTCGCTGCCGCCGATAACCTCGCAGCCATCTCGCATCCCTCCGTTAACACGGTCATCGTGTCGACCGGCGAGCACGAGCACGTCGAACCCGCGGTGCAGGCGCTCGAACTCGGCAAGGCCGTGCTGGTGGAAAAGCCGCTCGCGCTGAGTCTCGCGGACGCCGACCGGATACTCGCGGCGCTCGCGCGCAGCAAAGGCAGCCTGCGCGTCGGTTACAGCCGGCGCTTCAAGCGTTGCTATCTGCTCGCCAAAGAGCAGATCGTGCAAGGCCGGCTCGGTACCGTCGTCGGCATGTCGGCGCGCATCTACAATTCGCGCGCGCAGGTATTCCAGATGCTCGACCGCAATCCGGGCGCAATCCCGGTCGTCGATTCGCTGACTTATTACATCGACACGCTCGGCGGGTTTCTTCCCGAGAACCCGGTGGCCGAAGTATGGGCGCGCGGCAAAGCCGGCATCATCCGCGCAGCGGGCTACGATTGCGACGATGTGACTTACGCGGTGCTGACGCTAGCCGACGGTGCGCTCGTCAATCTTGCGGTGAGCCTTGCATTGCCGGTGAAATATCCGTCGCTTGGCTACAGCGGCCGCCTGGAAATCCTCGGAGCCGAAGGCGTGCATCTGATCGACGACGATCATCTCGACCAGTTGTTGTACACCGACCGCGGCATTCCGCATATTTACGTGCCGGACCACACGGTGAACATGGCGTTTCTTTCGAGTTCCGCGCCGGGCGACTGGGCGGCCGGCGATTTCTGGGGACCGCCCGCGAGCGAGACACGCAGCTGGCTCGACTATCTGTCCACCGGACATGCGTGCGCGCTCACGACCGCGCAGGACGCGCGCGACAATCTGGCGGTTACACTGGCAATCGAGAAAGCAGTCGAGTCGGGCAATACGGTTCGGCTCTCGCCGACGAAAAGCAATCGAACTTTGCGAGGAGCGACAGCATGAGCAAGGCAGTGATCATCGCGTGCGCCGCGAGTGCGGCAACGATGGCCTGGCCGCTGCACGCGCAAACGTATCCGAGCAAACCGGTGCGCTTCATTCTGCCATTTCCAGCGGGCGGCCCGACGGACCTGCTCGGCCGCATCATCGGACAAAAATTTTCCGCGCAGCTCGGTCAGCCGGTGGTGCCTGAAAACCGCCCGGGCGCGGGCGGCAACGTCGGCACGGAGTATGGCGCCAAACAGGCGCCCGACGGTTACACGATAGTGCTCGCATCGCCTTCGCTGTCGATCAGTCCAAGTCTCTACAAGAAGCTGGGCTACGATCCGGTCAAGGATTTCACCTCGATCTCGATGGTCGCGCAGATTCCGAACGTGCTGCTCGTGCATCCGTCGGTGCCCGCGAGAACGCTCAAGGAACTCATCGCGCTCGCGAAGGCAAACCCGGGCAAGCTCAATTTCGGCTCGGGCGGTCTCGGCACTTCGAATCATCTCGGCAGCGAACTCTTCAAGAGCCTTGCCGGCGTCAATCTGGTGCACATTCCGTACAAAGGCTCGAACGAAGCGATGGTCGGCATGATGGGCGGTCACGTCGACATGGTGGTTATCGGCGTCCCGCCGACGCTGCCGCATATCAAAGCGGGCCGCGTGCGGCCGCTAGCGGTGCTCGCCGCAGAGCGCCTTCCGCACCTGCCGAACGTGCCGACGTCGAAGGAAGCGGGCATTTCCAATTATGAAGTCACCACGTGGTACGACTTGATCGTGCCGGCCGCCACACCGCGCGACATCGTTGCCCGGCTCAATGCCGAATGGCTCAAGCTCGCAGAAATGCCCGATACCAGGGAAAAAATGCGTACGGCCGGCTTCGAGCCGATGTCGAGCACACCCGAGCAGGCGAACGAGTTCGTCAAGGCTGAAATCGTGCGCTGGGCGAAGGTCATCAAAGATGCGAAGCTGCAGATGGACTGAATGTGTAAATGGATTTGAATCATCGAGGAGAAGCCATGAAAAACGTCAGCGGGAAATGCATTGCCGGATTTGCGTTCGCGGCTGCAATGGCGATAGCCGGCGGGGTGACCGCCGCCGATGTGCCGTATCCGGTGAAGCCTGTGCGCATGATCGTGCCGTTTGCGCCGGGCGGGCCGACGGACGTGATCGCGCGCCTGATCGCGCAAAAACTTTCGGAGACGTGGGGCCATCAGGTCGTCATCGACAATCGGGCGGGCGCGGGCGGCAACATCGGCATGGCGATGGGCGCGAACTCGGCGCCCGACGGCTACACGATCACGGTCGTCAGCTCCAGTTTCGTCGTGAACCCCAGCCTCTACGCAAAAATTCCGTACGATCCGTACAAGAGTTTCGTGCCGGTCACGAATGCCGCCGCCTCGCCCAACGTATTTATCGCGCATCCTTCGGTGCCGGTCAAGTCGATGCAGGACATCATTGCATTGACCAGGAACGATGCGAAGAAATACAGTTTCGCCACACCCGGCGTCGGCACGACGCCGGACCTCGCGGCGGAACTCTTCAAGATGACGGCGAAGATCGACGTCGTGCGGGTGCCGTTCGGCGGCGCGGGACCGGCTGTCACGTCCGTGATCGCAAATCAGGTGCCGTTCGGTTGCGTGGCGATGCCGCCGGCCACCCAGCATATCCAGGGCGGACGCCTGCGCGCGCTGGCCGTGACGAGCGCCAGGCGCTCCAGCGCGCTGCCAGATGTGCAGACAATGGCCGAGGCGGGTTTCAAAGACCAGGAATCCGAAACCCTGCAGGGCGTATTGGTTCCGGCCGGCACGCCGAAAGCCGTCGTCAACAAAATCGCTGCTGAAATCAAGCGGATGATGGCCGTGTCCGACATGAGGGACAAAGTTGCAGCGTTGGGATTCGACATCATTGCGAGCACGCCTGAGCAGTTCGCGGCGCAGGTGAAGGTCGAGGTCGAGAAGTGGAACAAGGTCATCAAGGCCGCGGGGATTAAAGCGGAATGAGGATCACGGCAATCCGGGAAATCGCGGTTCCGATCAATTCGACCATCCGCAACGCGGTATTCGATTTTTCCGAAATGACGACTTCGGTCGTCGCGGTTGTGACTGACGTAATGCGCGGCGGCAAGCCGGTCACCGGCTTCGCGTTCAATTCGACCGGGCGCTATGCCTGCGGCGCGCAGATGCGCGACCGGTTAATCCCGCGCGTCATGAAAGCGCCCCCCGATTCGTTGCTGAACGCCGCCGGCGACAATCTGGATCCGGAAAAAATTCTCGCTTGCATGATGCAGCGCGAGAAACCCGGCGGCCACACCGAGAGGTCGGTCGCGATCGGGACAATCGAGGTTGCATGCTGGGACGCTGTCGCGAAAATCGCCGATAAGCCGCTGCATGCAGTGCTTGCCGACAAGTACAACAACGGGAAAGTGCCGGACAAGGTGCCGTGCTACGTCGGCGGCGGCTGGTATGCGCCGGGCAAGGGCATCAGGGAATTGCAGGACGAGATACGCATGCGCCTCGACGAAGGCTATACGACCATGAAAATCAAGGTCGGCGGCATGCCGATACCCGACGACGTTAAACGGGTCGAGGCGGGCATCGAGGTCGTCGGCGCGAGCAACCGGCTTGCAGTCGATGCCAATGCGGGTTTCAACCGTGCGCGCGCGCTCCAGTACGCGCAGGCGTTGAAGCCGTTCAGGCTGCGCTGGTTCGAGGAGCCGACCGATCCGCTCGACTACGCGCTATTGGAAGACGTGGCGTCGATTTACGATTCGCCGATCGGCACCGGCGAGAACCTCTTCTCGACCCAGGACATCGAAAACCTGGTGCGCTTCGGCGGCTTGCGGCCCGACCGCGACATCATCCAGATCGACGTGCCGCAATCGTACGGGATCGTGCAGTTTTCGCGCACGCTGGAGATGCTGAAACGCCATAAATGGCAGCGACATTCGATATTTCCCCACGGCGGCAACCAGATGACGCTCGCCATCGTCGGCGGCTTCGGCCTGGGCGGCTGCGAAGCCTATCCGGACGTTTTCGGTGTGTTTGCCGGATTCGCCGACGACGCCAAAGTCGAGAACGGGTATCTCAAGCTCGCCGACCGTCCCGGCATCGGCTTCGAAGCGCAGAACCAGCTCTACGCGGTGATGAAGGGCCTGACGGCATAAGGTTGTGGGTCCGTCGGGCGGGTTCTTCCCGGGAACTCGCGGGATTGTGAATATGTCACTGATTCCGGGTGGCGTGGTGCTTAACGGTCTTTTTGCGGGCGGCCTTACTCTGCTGCCATGGCGATAGTCTCGCCGGCGGACCGGGGAGGTCACGATGTTCGAACTGTTAATGGCTCTGGGATTGTTTGGCGGCGTGGTGTGGGCGATTGCACACGCGATTTTCCTGCTGATGCGCAACGACTCGAACGTCGATGTTTCGCGCCAAACGCGCGACACGATAGCGCGGTTTGTCGAGGAAAACTACGGCTCGCGGTTCGTGTCCGGCGACCCATTGCCGGAAGAAAACCTGCGCCGGCTGTGAGCGTGCCGCCGGCGGCTACACGAGCGGCACGTAGTCGTATTCGCCCACACCCTGCAAAATCAGAAAAGTCGCGGAGCGCTCGCCGCCGTTGACTACGAGATGCGGCCGGCGCGGCGCGACGGTGCAGGTGTCGCCGACATTTAGTCGCACTTCTTCCTTGGGCTCGCGCATGAATATGCGGATCGAGCCGTCGAGCACGTAAAACGTGTCCTTGATGTTGCTGTGAAAATGCCACGGCACCTGCTGGGTCGGCGAGATTTGCAGTTCGCTGATGCGAAAGCCCGGGCGCTCCGCATGCCGCGCACGGCGTTCGACGGGGTAGAGATGACTCGCGTCTTTGACGGGTTGCAGTGTTTTGTCCATGTCGGTGTTCCCTTCAGCGTACCCGTTTCGCCTTGGCCGCGATCTTGCGATATACGGCGGGCCGCGCCAGCGGCGGCTCGATCTTGCGCACCGGTTGGCTGCGCTGGCCGCCGGTTCCCACGGGCTGGAAAGCGGGCACAAGATGGCGTTTGCCGTTGCCGATCAAGTCGGCGCGGCCCATGCGGTTCAGCGCTTCGCGCAGCAGCGGCCAATTCTCGGCGTCGTGGTAGCGCAGGAAAGCCTTGTGCAACCGGCGCTGGCGTCCGCCGCGAATAACCTTGACCTGTTCCGATTCGGCGGTCACTTTGCGCAGCGGGTTCTTCCCCGTGTGATACATCGCGGTGGCGAGTGCTAACGGCGTCGGCAGGAAGGTTTGCACCTGGTCCAGGCGAAAGCCGTTGCGCTTCAGCCACAGCGCGAGTGCGAGCATGTCCTCGTCGGTGGTCCCGGGATGCGCGGCGATGAAGTAAGGGATCAGGTACTGTTCCTTGCCGGCCTCGCGCGAGTACCGGTCGAACATTTCCTTGAACTTGTCGTAGCTTGCGACCCCCGGCTTCATCATCTTGGAGAGCGGGCCTTCTTCAATATGCTCGGGTGCTATTTTCAAATAACCGCCGACGTGATGGGTCGCGAGTTCCTTCACGTATTCGGGCGAGCGTACCGCGAGGTCGTAGCGCAGACCGGAGGCGACGAAGACCTTCTTGATTCCGGACAGCGCGCGCGCCTTGCGATACAGATTGATGAGCGGCGTGTGATCGGTGCCGAGATTTTCGCAGACGTCGGGAAATACGCACGACAGGCGGCGGCACGACGCTTCGATCGTCTTCTCCTTGCACGCCATCCGGTACATATTCGCAGTAGGGCCGCCTACATCCGAGATGACGCCGGTGAAGCCGGGCGTCTTGTCGCGGATATCCTCGATCTCGCGCAGCACGGACTCTTCCGAGCGGCTTTGGATGATGCGGCCTTCGTGCTCGGTGATCGAGCAGAACGTACAGCCGCCGAAGCAGCCGCGCATGATGTTGACCGAATAGCGGATCATTTCCCACGCGGGGATTTTCGCGTCGCCGTAGGCAGGATGCGGGGCGCGCGCGTACGGCAATCCGTAAACGTGGTCCATTTCCGGCGTGGTCAACGGCAGCGGCGGCGGATTCAACCACACGTCGCGGTAGCCATGCGCCTGCACCAGCGCGCGCGCATTGCCGGGATTGGATTCGAGATGCAGCACGCGC
>CAZEAX010000285.1:0-2794 GCA_964510405.1 uncultured Streptomyces sp.
GATCGAGGGCATGTCGCCCATGTAACCGATGTGCTGCTTGCCGGCGAGCATGTTGTTGACGATGATCGCGCCCTGCAGTCCTATCTGGAATTCGACCTTCGATCCTTTGGGCAGGTATTTTTCATAGAACTTCTTGCCGCGCATGATCACGCCGGACCACGATTGCGTGTAATACGGCTGATACCCGACCACAAGTTCGACCGGCTCGCCGGGTTTGCCGAAATTAATGTCGGCTGCCTGCACGATTCCGCCCAGCATCACGGCAGCCGCAGCCGCGCCCAGCAAGTGCACCAACCGCTGCAATTTGTTCATGACACCCTCCTGTGTGGTTAACAAGTTCTGCTACCCGTTTTTTATTTTGCCGCACCCGATACTTGCCTTGATTCTCAACGCATCTGCATGTATCCCTTGTTACTTTGAACCGGACGATACCAGATACCGCGCGATCAGCGACGAGAGCCGGCGCATGACCAGATAGCCGGACGCCGGATCGTTTTCAAGCACGCCGAGCGCCGCCTTGCCGTTGATGCGCAACACCTGCGACGGCTCCAGGCACGTCGCCCGCGCGATGCGCCGCGGCTGACTGTCCAGCAGTGCCGCCCAGCCGAACACTTCGCCCTTGCGCAGCATGAAACCCGCCGGACTCACCCGCTCGTCGCGCCCGATCAGAAATTCGACGCGCCCCGCTTCGAGAATGAAGAAATCGTCCGCCGGATCGCCGACGTCGTACAAGGCGCGGCCCGCGTCGAATTGCTCTTTTTTGGCCAGATCCGTCAGCGCTTTCAGCGTCCGAGCCGAAACGCCGACCAGCAATTCCGCCGCGCTCAACGCGCTTTGTGCGACGACGTAAATCGAATCGCCTTCGACCTGCACCGGAAAGCTTTCCAGCGGCGCTTCCGCAAGACCGATCGCCGCGCCCGTCCGGATGTCCCACTGCCACAGGTGCTGATGGCAAGTCAGGACCGCGCCGTCATAGAGGCCCTCGCACAATGCCACATCCTGATGCGGGCACATCGCCTGATAGGCGAAGTATTCGTTGCCTGCGTTGGCGACGAGCAGCTTCGTTCCGCCGTCGACCGCGCACTCCACCATACCGTTGGCGGGCACCTGGCTCTTCGGACATACGAATGTTTTACTCATCTCGTTTCAGCTGAACTTGTCGTAGCGGATATTATCCGCCGTGAGCTTGGCTTGCAGCAAAAGCATGCGGATCGCGCCGTCGACCGCCGGTGGCGGCCCCGCGAGATAGGCGCGGACATTCTGGTATCTGCCTTCCATGTGCCTGGCCGCGACTTCATGCACGAGTCCGCGATCGAAGCCGAGCGCGGGATGCGAGGCCCGCGCTTCATCCGGCACCTCTTCGTCGGACAACGCTATCGTCACGCGCAGCCTGGCCGGAAACTCCCCGGCGAGCTGCCCGAGTTCAGCAAGGTAAAACGCGTCGGCGTAAGTCCGCACGCCGAAAAATACGTCGCCCGCGTACTGATTGAAATAATGTTCCTGGCGCGCGCGCGACAATATCGACAGCATGCCGGCGATGCCGCTGCCTCCCGCGATGCACAGAATGTTCTTGCCGAGATTCGGATAAAACGTCGCCGCGCCCAGTGGCCCGAACCACTCGACCTGCTGGCCTTCGATCTTGCCGTTGAAAAGCCACTCGGACGCGCCGCCGCCCGGTTTTTTCTTGACTACAAAATCGAGCCGCCGCGCCGCGCGGTCGAAGTTGACCATCGAGTAACCGCGGTAACCCGCGACACCGGGCACCTGCACGACCACGAACTGGCCCGCGTCGAAGTCGCACGGCGTATCGAGCGCAATGGAAAAAGCGGTCACGTCCGGCGTCAGCACGCGCGCTTCTTCCACGGTGCCGCGCCCGAACACCGGCGTACACGCCCCGGGGTCCATCGCATAAACAAAATTGGCCACCTCGAGCGTGCAGTCGCCCTTCGCTGTGCATTGGCATAGCAGTACTTCGCCGGGCTGCTTAAGGTATTTGCGTCCGCCGGCCTGCGGCCACGCATCCTCCACTTCGCCCGTTACCAATTTCGCCTTGCAGGTCCCGCAAGTGCCCGTGCCGCACTCGTACGGCAGATGAATGCCGGCGGCGAGCCCCGCGTAGAGCATACGCGCGCCGGGCGCGGCGTCGAACTGAAACGCGCGGTTGCGCGCGTTGACCTGTATGCGCATCGGATCGGGCTAGAACGGTATGTGGTAACCGAAGCCGAACTGCCGCGTGTCGAGCTTGACCACGCGCTTTAACAGGGTCGGCGTCGCGGCATCGGTTTTAACCGTATCGATATAACGGCCGACCGCGAACAGTTCCGTTGCGCCGCCGTCGAGCGTCGTCCTGAACACCTGGAGCGCGGATACCACCGTTGCCTGTTGCGCCGCTTCATCGGTTTCGACCGTGTAAACGGTGACGTGCCGCGTCACCGGCGAATGATCGCTGTTGTGGCGCGGCAGATTGGTGAACAGCAGCTGCATTCCGGCTTTGTCATGCTCGAGCCAGATCATGTCTTTGCGGATTTCCGGGCTGTGCGCGGTGATCGTGTACTGGAACTGGCTGTCGCAGAGGTCCAGGTAGGCCTTGAAATTCTTCGCGTCGAGCGCAAGGCACGACCGGTAAACAAGTTCTTCGATCGCCGTTCTGTCGGGTTTCATTTGTTGCTCCTCCATGGCGGGGCCGTGCCATCCCGGCGGCCGCTGCCGAAAAACGAATTACGCGGCGGCGCTCGCCTTGCGGTCGCCGTACGGATCGTACGCTTTGCGGCCCATGCGCCTGCTCCATTCGGCG
>CAZEAX010000285.1:2804-6432 GCA_964510405.1 uncultured Streptomyces sp.
TCATGGATCGTCATGTTTTCTTCGCGGCCATGCAGCACCCAGGTCGGCTCGCTTCCCGGGTGCATCGCGCGTCCCTGGCCGTGCACGCCCAGCAAATCTTCGTGCAGGTTGCGCCCGAACGGTCCCCAGATCATGTTGTGATCGCGAATGCGCTCGGCGCGCTGCTCCGGCGTATCGCTTTTCAGTCCGAGGCCGCGAAATTCGATCAGCAGCTTGTTGGGACCCAGCGGGATCGACGTATCCATGCGCAATACGGAAGTGCGCAGGTTATAGGTCATGCCCGGAAAAATATCGATCAGTATCCAGCCGCCGGGCGCGAGCCCCGGCCAACCCACGCCGCGCGCCTTGCTGCCTTCGTAAGCGTCGTACTTGATTTCCATCGAGCCGACCGAAGCGTGCCCGTTCGGATAGCCGGTGTACTTGCGATCGAAGTAACCGGGCTGCAGCATGCCGGTCACCCGGTTAAAGTAGTGCATGTAGTCGTGGTAGAACTCGCTGTTGGTATCGTGCCACAGCTTGTAGTTCGTGTCGACGACGGCCTTGTGATAATGGAACACCTCGAGCGGCATCGACATGTTCTCCTGCAGCATGTCGAGCGATTCGCCGATATATTCCTTGAGCGTGCACGCATTGTCGTCGGTATTCACCCACACGAATCCGCCGAAGCCGACCTCGGCGCGCACCTCGCGCAAGCCGGCGTCCGCCTTGCAGAAGCGTTTCTGGAAGCCCTGCTCTTCGCGCGAAATATCGGTACAGTTGCCTTTGGTGTCGAACGACCACGCGTGGAATATGCAAGTGATGCGCTTGGCATTGCCTACCGGATCGTAAAGCAGCGTATTGCCGCGATGCGGGCACACGTTATAGAAGCTGCGTATCCGCATGTCTTCGCCGCGTACGACGATGAGCGGTGTGCCGCCCGGATGATAAAACGTGCGGTAATCGTACGCGTTCGGAACCTCGGACTCATGGCACGCGATGATCCAGCACCTGTTGAAAATTTTTTCACGCTCTTCTGCAAACAACTGCTCGTCCGTATAGATGCGGCTGTCGACGAAATGCGATTGCGGAAACTTGGGCTGCTGATTCCATTGCGTCGCGCTTTTCGACATAAGGCCTCCTCACGTTTATATCCGGCGTGGCCGAAATTTAACCCACCACACGCAGATTTCATGCCAACCCGCTGCCGGCAAGTACGCACTGGGGAAACTGGAGGTAGAGAAAACTGAAGGCGGAGATAGAGCCCCGTCCGGTTTCAAAACGAAACGGCGCCTGGGCTGTCGGGAAACAACGGGACGCTCAGGGTTGCGGCGGCTTGCCGTTCTGGCGATCGTCCAGGATCTGAAAAAACATCTCATCGCGCTTGATCATGCCCAGTTCGCTGCGGGCCCGTTCCTCGATCGCGTCCAGGCCCTGCTTCAAATCCCGCACCTCGGCGTCGAGTGCGGCATTGCGCAGCGCCAGCTTCTCATTGGTCTCGCGCTGCGCGCGCACCTGGTGATCGACCTCCCACACGCGCAACCAGCTGCCCTTGCCCAGCCACAGCGGGTGCTGCAGCAGCGCAATCAGGGCGATGAGCGCGATGGAAACGAACTTCACGCCGTGTGCGTTCCCATGTCAGCGCAGCTGGTAGAACGCCGCGCGGCCCGGGTAAGCCGAAGCGTCGCCCAGGTCTTCCTCTATGCGCAGCAACTGGTTGTACTTGGCGAGGCGGTCCGACCGGCACAGCGAACCGGTCTTGATTTGCATCGCATTGGTGGCCACCGCGATGTCGGCGATCGTGGTGTCCTCGGTTTCACCCGACCGGTGGGAGACGACCGAGGTGTAGCCCGCGCGCTTCGCCATTTCGATGGCGGCGAGCGTTTCGGTCAGCGTGCCGATCTGGTTGACTTTGATCAATACCGAGTTGGCGATGCCCTCGGCGATGCCTTTCGCGATGATTTTCGTGTTCGTCACGAAAATGTCGTCGCCGACCAGCTGGACTTTTTTGCCCAGCCGCTGCGTCAGCAGCTTCCAGCCGTCCCAGTCGTTCTCGGCCATGCCGTCTTCAATGCTGATTATCGGATACTGTTCGCACCAGCCGGCGAGCAGGTCGGCGAATTCCGCGGCTTTGAGCGTCTTGCCTTCGCACGCGAGCGTGTATTCGCCATCCACGAAGAACTCGGAGCTCGCGCAATCGAGCGCCAGTGCGACATCGACGCCCGGCGTATAACCCGCGGCGCCGATCGCTTCCATGATGAGCTTGATCGCCGCCTCGTGGTTCGCGAGCCGCGGCGCGAATCCACCTTCGTCGCCGACGGCGGTCGACAGCCCCTTGTCCTTCAGCAATTTTTTCAACGAGTGAAAAACTTCAGAACCGCAGCGCAAGGCGTCCTTGAAAGTCGGCAACCCGAGAGGCACGAGCATGAATTCCTGCAAATCAAGGCTGTTGTCGGCGTGCGCGCCACCGTTGATGACGTTCATCATGGGCACCGGCATCGACATCGCGCCGGCGCCGCCGAGATAGCGGTGTAGCGGCAGGCCGCACTCTTCCGCCGCGGCCTTCGCGACCGCCAGCGACACCGCGAGCGTCGCATTGGCGCCGAGGCGCGATTTATTTTCCGTGCCGTCAAGGTCGATCAGCGTTTGATCGACGAAACGCTGTTCGACGGCATCGAGCCCGATGATCGCTTCGCAAATTTCCGTATTGACGTTCTCGACCGCGTGCTGCACGCCCTTGCCGAAGTAGCGCTTGTGGTCGCCGTCGCGCAGTTCGATCGCTTCGCGCGAGCCCGTGGACGCGCCGGACGGCACCGCGGCGCGCCCGAGCACGCCGGATTCGAGCAGCACGTCGGCCTCCACCGTCGGCAGTCCCCGTGAATCCAGAATTTCGCGCGCAATCACATCGACTATGGCACTCATGATTTTCCCTGACCTGTAATTAGTTGTTCGGCGAAACCGCGCTGCTTGACCAGGGCATCTAGCGCCTGCAAGGTCTCCAGCAGCACTTTCATATGCTTGAGCGGCCACGCATTGGGGCCGTCCGACAGCGCTTTTTCCGGGTTGGGATGCGTTTCCATGAAGAGTCCCGAAATGCCGCTGGCGACCGCTGCGCGCGCCAGCACCGGGATGAATTCGCGCTGCCCGCCGCTCGACGTGCCCTGCCCCCCAGGCAGCTGCACCGAATGCGTCGCGTCGTACACCACGGGGCAGCCGGTTTCGCGCATGATCATCAGCGAGCGCATGTCGGACACCAGGTTGTTGTAACCGAAGCTGGCGCCGCGCTCGCACACCATGATGTTGTCCTGTCGGCTGACCTCGCGCGCCTTGTCGACCACGTTCTTCATGTCACCGGGCGCGAGAAACTGCCCCTTCTTGATGTTGACCGGCCTGCCGGCGCCCGCCACGGCATGGATGAAATCCGTCTGGCGGCATAAAAAGGCCGGCGTCTGCAGCACGTCGACTACGGCGGCGACGGCTTTGATTTGGTCCATCTCGTGAACGTCGGTCAGGACGGGTACGCCGATTTGAGTCCTGACGTCCGCGAGTATTTTGAGTCCTTCGTCCATGCCGACGCCGCGGAACGACTTGCCAGAGCTGCGGTTCGCCTTGTCGAACGACGATTTATAAATAAACGGCACGCCGACGGCCG
>CAZEAX010000286.1:0-6403 GCA_964510405.1 uncultured Streptomyces sp.
CGCCGCACATCATGAACAGCGTGCCGTAAAGCATGTTGTCGAGATCGAAGATCCACGCCGTGGGCGCATTCAGGATGTAGCGCTTGAACACTTCAATACAGACCACCGACATCAAAACCATGATGAGCCACGCGACGGCCTTTCCCGCCCACGTGCTGATGTGGTCGGCTGCCAGCAGGAATTTCTGAACATTCATAAGACCGCTCTACGAAAAACGCCGGTTCACAAAACGAAGCACCATCCAGAACCGGGTTCCGGATGGTGCCTCAGAGCATGCCAAAACGGAAATCAGGACTTCTTCGCAGCAGCCGGCTTGCCGAAGTAATGGTCGTAAGCCATTTTGCGATCGACCACGACATCCTGCTCCCATTTCACCGCACGTTCCGCAAACTTCTTCTGCGAAGCGATGATTTCCGTGAAGAGCGCGTTGCCTTCCGACTTCTTCGCCGCAACCTGGTCGTAAATCTCCAGTTGCTTGCGCAGGATCGACGCCGGCGTCTTGTAGAACTTGACCTTGTCCACGGTCTGCAGCGTGATGTAATCCTGTGAATTGCGGTCGATCGCCTTCCACATCATGTTGGCCGAAGCCGCGTCGACGGCGCTGGCAATGATCGCCTTCAGCCGCGCCGGCAATGCGTCGTACTTGGTCTTGTTGAATGTGATCTCGAGCTGCTCCGCATTCTGGTGATAGCTCTGCAGCATGCAGATTTTCGATACGTCGGCGAAGCCCAGGGCGCGGTCGGATGACATGTTGTTGAATTCCGCCGCGTCGAGCAGGCCGCGATCGATCGCGGGCACGATTTCGCCGCCAGGCAATGCGTTGACCGCGGCGCCCTTGCCGGTTAATACGTCGATCGATATGCCTACAGTGCGGTATTTGAGGCCTTTGAAATCTTCCGGCTTGGTCATTACCTTCTTGAACCAGCCCAGCGGCTGGGTATACAGCGGCGCGTACGGGAACGACACCACATTGGCGCCGATCGAGGCGTAGACCTTTTCAAGCAGCTCCTTGCCGCCGCCCCACTTGTGCCACGCCAGCATCATGTTGGCATCCATCCCGAACGCCGGGCCGGAGCCCCACAACGCAAGTGCATTGCTCTTGCCGTAAGAGTAAACCAGCACGCCGTGGCCGCCGTCGAGCGTGCCCTTGGAAACCGCTTCCATCAGGCCGAAGGCCGGCACCACCGCGCCGGCCGGCAGCACGTCGATCTTGAGATCGCCGCCGGTCATGTCGTTGACGATCTTCGCGTAATCGAGCGCGTACTCATGGAAGATGTCTTTGGACGGCCAGGTGCTCTGAAAGCGCATCGTCTGCACGCCTTGCGACTTGGCGATCATCGGGAATCCGGTGATTGCGACACCGGTCGTCGCCGCAGCGGCGCGTGCCAGGAATTTGCGGCGCGATGCGGCAGGTTTTGCCTGCGCATCCTTCTTCAGGTCTTTGCTCATGACTCCTCCTAGGTGGCTCGAAAATTTAACAACTGGTGTTTCAATATTTCAAGGGACCGAAACTTTATTTTTATCAGCGTTTTAACCGCACGCCGTGACGCCCTATCCAACAGGCCGCCCATGCTATACCGGCCCTAGGGCAAAATCAAGAACGATGCGGCCGCCTGAACGGTGCCGGTTGCCGTCCGCCGCACACGTGCAAAAAAACTGACGGATTGCTTACGTCCTGCCCGCGATACGCCCCGCGACCGCGGAATAACGGGCGCCGCGCAAGTGTGGCGGGAAAAGTGTCCGTCTCCGCCGGAATGCTGCAGAATACGGCCGTCCCGAATCGCGTTGGAACTTTTTTCGGACCTTATTGCTGATGGAAACCCCGGCATCCATTGAATCCGCCAAGCACGTTCTGCACGTGTTCGGCCTCATCATCGTGGCCGGGCTCGCCTGCGGCCTGCTTGCGCGCAAGACCCGCCTGCCCGATGTCGCGATCCTGCTGATCGCCGGCATGCTGTTGGGGCCGGCCGGCGCCGGCTGGCTCGACATCCGCACGGATTCGACGTTGAACCAGCTCATACTGATATTCGGCGCGTCGTACATCCTGTTCGACGGCGGCGCGTCGCTGCGGTTAAGCGTGTTGAAAGAAGTGTGGATTACCATCACCGTGCTCGCGACACTCGGCGTGGTGATTACCGCCGCCATCACGGGTCTTGCCGCACACTGGATCCTCGGACTGTCGCCGGCCGTGGCACTGCTGCTCGCTTCCGCCATCGCATCGACCGATCCAGCCACGCTCGTGCCGGTGTTCCGCCAGGTCAAGATCAGGGACCGCGTCGCGCAGACCGTGATGAGCGAGTCCGCGTTCAACGACGCGACCGGGGCAATCCTGACTCTCGCCGTGCTGGCGGCCGCGATCGGGCACGGCGAGTTCTCAATTGGCAGCGCGCTCGCCGATTTGCTGTGGCAGTCGGTGGTCGGCATCGCCGCCGGCGGCGTACTCGGCTACCTTGCCGCGCTCGTCATCGGACATGAGAAGTACGATTTTCTCGCCGAGTACGCGCCCATCGTCTCGCTGGTGGCCGTCCTCGGCGCTTACGTCGGCGCCGACAATCTGCAGGCAAGCGGCTTCATGGCGGTATTCGTGTTCGGCATCGTCATCGGGAACAAAGACGTTTTCGGATTCGAGATGGAGCCGGCGGAGACCAGGAAACTCGATGACTTCATCCTCACCACCGCTTTCATCATGCGCGTATTCATTTTTATCCTGCTCGGGTCGCAGGTCGATTTTGCGTTGATGCGCGAGCACTGGGCGGGCGGCGTGATGGTGGTGCTGGTGCTGATGTTCGTGGCGCGGCCGCTCGCGGTCTATGCATGCGCGCTGCCGGACCGGCGCGCGCGCTGGACGTGGCGCGAAATGCTCTTCATGTGCTGGACGCGCGAAACCGGCGTGATTCCCGGTGCGCTGGCCGGCATACTGCTCGGCATGCACGCACCCGGAGCGCCGGTAATCGCATCGGTCACGTTTATCGCGATCCTGATGACGATATTGATCCAGGCGACGACGACCCGCTGGCTCGCGCAAAAACTCGGCTTGCTGATTTAAGAACTGCAATCCACAAAAAAGAGGCCGCCCGCAGGCGGCCTCTTGCTTTGGATCGCGAATGGTTCAGCCGAGATCGACCGGCACGTACATCTTCGCGTCTTCGCGCTGCACCAGGAGTGCCAAGCGCTTGCCGGCTTTGGCGACAAGCTGCTTCAACTGCTCGACGTTTCTCACCGGCGTGTTGTTGACCGACAGGATCACGTCGCCCGGCTGGATGCCCGCGCTGGCTGCCGCGCCGCTCACGTTCTCGACGACCAGTCCGCCCGCAACGCCCACCTGCTGGCGCTCTTCGGCGCTCAACGGGCGCACCGCCACGCCGAGCCGACCTTTCTCCGCGGCGCTATCCGCCGCGGCGACTTTCTCCGCCTGCAATTCGCCGACCTGCACGTCGATGCGCTTGGCGCTGCCTTTGCGCACCACCTCCAGCGTGGCGACATCCCCCGGCCGCGTATTGGAAACGAGCACCGGCAGTTGCGCCGAAGTACCGACTTCAGTGCCGTTGTAGCGCACGATCACGTCGCCGGGCTCGAGCCCCGCCCTGGCAGCCGGGCTGTCTTTTTCAACCGAACTCACGAGCGCGCCGGCATTCTTCTTCAACCCGAACGAATCCGCCAGCGCCTGGTTGACGTCCTGGATGCCGACGCCGAGACGCCCGCGCGTGACGCGCCCATGCTGCAGCAACTGGTCCTGAACTTTGAGCGCGACATCGATCGGCACCGCGAACGACACGCCCTGGTAACCGCCGGAGCGGCTGTAGATCTGCGAGTTGATGCCGATCACTTCGCCTTTCATGTTGAAGAGCGGTCCGCCCGAGTTGCCCGGATTGACGGCAACGTCGGTCTGGATGAACGGCACGTAAGTGTCACCCGGCAACGCGCGCGCTTTCGCGCTCACGATCCCCGAGGTCACCGAATTGTCGAATCCGAAAGGCGACCCGATGGCCAGCACCCATTCGCCGACCTTCACGTCATCGGCGCGGTCGAGCTTCACGACCGGAAGATTGGCGGCGTCGATCTTGATCACCGCCACGTCGCTCGGTTTGTCGATACCGAGCACTTTCGCCTTGAACTCGCGCTTGTCGGTAAGTTTGACCATCACCTCGGTCGCGTCCGCCACGACGTGTGCGTTGGTCAGAATGACGCCGTCCGCGCGCACGATGAAACCCGAGCCCAGGCCGTGCGTGGGGCCCTGTTCGCGCGGCATCTGCCCGCGGAACTGGCGGAAGAACTCGGAGAAGGGATCGCCCGGGTCAAGCTGCTGCGCATCGGCGGCGGCGGTCTTTTCACCTTTGCCGGTGACGCTGATGTTGACCACGGCCGCGCCGTTGTCTTCGACGATGCCGGTGAAATCGGGCACGGCCACGCGCGCGCCCGGCTGGACAGGGGTGATTGCCGCGGCACTCGCGGCCGCTGCCGTGTTGAACGGGGTCATCGTATTCTGCGCGATATAGCCGCCCAAAGTCGCGCCGGAAATCACGCCGGCCACGATCAGGCTGCGGAAAATCATGGTCTGTTTCATAAGTCGCTCCTAGGTTGTTGGTCGGCACACCGACAATGAAAGCTATGTCGTGCAGCCTAAATACCCAACCTTAAGACAGACTTAAAGCGAAAAAGTGCGGAACACCCTCGGATTTAGCGCGCAGGAAACCGCACGGTGACCCTGAGTCCGCGGCCGGCAGCGCCGTCGGCAAGCTCGACGGTTGCGCCATGCCGCTGGGCCACCCTTTGCACGATGGCGAGTCCGAGCCCGCTGCCCGCCGCGCCCGCCACGTCGCGGCGGTAAAAACGGTCGAAGACGCGTTGCCGCTCGTCTGCCGGTATGCCCGGACCGGTGTCGGTCACGATCCAGCAAGCCTGCCCGTCTCGCACGAAGACTGCAACATCGACGGCACCGCCGCTTGGCGTGTAATGCACGGCATTGTCGATAAGGTTGGCGAGCAGCGTGCGTAAAGCATCGCTGTCGCCGGTCGCACTCACGACCGTGTCCGCCGACAAACCGAGTTCCAGGCCTTTCGCTTCCGCGATAGGCGCATGCTCCGCCACCGCCTCGCGCGCAATTTCGGTGAGGTTTACCGTCGCAAACGGGCGCTCCGCGGCACCCGGCTCGCTGCGCGCCAGCGTCAGCAGTTGCTGCACGAGGCGGCCCGCGCGGTCGGCGCCGGCTTTGAGCTGCGCAAATGCAGTCGCGCGTTCTTCCGCGGTGCGGGCGCGTTCCGCAATCTGGATTTGCAGACTGACCGCGGTCAGCGGCGTGCGCAATTCATGCGCCGCATCGGCGATGAACGATTTTTGCGCATCAAGCGCGCGGCCCAAACGCGCGAGCAGATCGTTGAGCGCCGCAACCAGCGGCTTCACTTCGTCGGGTACGCGCCTGACGGGCAGCGGCTCGAGCGCATCTTCGCTGCGCCGGCCGAGCGCCGCGGCGACGGCGTTCAGCGGTTTCAGGCCGCGGCTCACGGTGATCCAGATCAGGCCGACCAACAGCGGCAACAAAATCAGGAGCGGCAGCATCGTGCGCAATGCGAGCCCGGCCGCGAGCTCGTTGCGCGCGCGCATCGGCTGCGAAACCTGCACGATGTTGCCGTCGATCAGCGTATTGAAAACGCGCCACTCGCCGCGCGGTGTCGCGACGGTCGAGAACCCGAACTCCACGCGCTGCAGGATCGGCGAACCTGGCCGCGACCAGTAGAGTTGCGAGCCGTTCCGGTTCCATATCTGCACGACCACCACATCGCCCGCGCTCATGTCCTCGTCGCCCGCCGACGGCGCCTCGCCATATCCGCCGCGCGGAAACGCCGCCGCCATCACCTGCAGCTGATAATCGAACAACTCGGCGGCCTCCATGCGCGCGCGCATATAAACCGCGAGCGCGGCGGCCAGCGTCGTGACGGCGAGACCGGCGACCAGCCAGATCAGCAACCGCCGGCGGATCGAGGTCATTGTTTGGATACCATGTAACCGACGCCCCGGATGTTCTTGATGAAATCGGCGCCGAGTTTCTTGCGCAGGCCGTGGATGTAAACTTCGATGGCGTTGCTTTCGACTTCTTCTTCCCATCCGTACAATTTTTCTTCGAGCTGTTCGCGCGACAGCACCGCACCCGGCCGGTCGAGCAGCGCTTCGAGCACGGCGAATTCCCGCGCCGAGAGCGCGAGCCGCCGGCCGCCGAGGGCCGCTTCGCGCGTGACCGGGTTCAACGTGAGTTCTCCGCACTGCATGAGCGACTCGACGCGGCCCGCCCGCCGGCGCAGCAACGCGCGGATCCGCGCGGACAGTTCGTCGAGATCGAACGGTTTTACGAGGTAATCGTCGGCCCCGCCGTCGAGGCCCGTAATGCGGTCGCCGACGGAATCGCGCG
>CAZEAX010000287.1:0-6385 GCA_964510405.1 uncultured Streptomyces sp.
ATAGGCGACCTTGATCACCACCTCGCCGGGATCGAGTTCGTCCAGCGTCATCTCGACGAGGCGTCCGTGGCCTTTGCGATTTTCCTCGAATATGCGGTACGCGTTGAATTTTTCCACGCTCGCTCCTCCGTCGGTAAATTTTTAAGGCAGGTGCGGCTCGCTCAGATAATCGCGCGTCTGCATCTCGATCAGGCGGCTGATGGTGCGCTCGAACTGGTCGCCGCCTTCCGCCCACGTATAGAGTTCGCCCGGCGGCGCGGCGGCGGAGACGATCAGCTTGACGCGGCGGTCGTAGAATTCGTCGACGAGCCAGGTAAAGCGGCGCACGATGTCCACCTCGTCGACCTTGAATTCCGGAATGCCGGACAGCAATACCGTATGGTACCGCCGCGCGAGTTCGATATAGTCGGCTTTGCCGCGCGGACCGTCGCATAATTCCCGGAAATCGAACCACGCGACGCCGCGCGCGTGCCGTCGCGCATTGATGACGCGCCCTTCGATCTCGAGCGCGGAGGTATCCGTCGACTCATGGCGCGCGACGCTAATGAACGCCTGTTCGAGCCGCGCATCGGCGTCGGGCTCCGTATGATAAACGCCCGCGCGCTCGAGTTCGCGCAACCGGTAATCGGTGCCGCCATCGACGTTGACCACGCGCAGATTCTGCTTGATGAGGTCGATCGCGGGCAGGAACTGGCTGCGCTGCAGCCCGTCCTTGTAGAGTTGATCCGGCTGCTGGTTGGAGGTGGTCACCAGCACCACGCCGTGCTCGAACAACCCTTCCAGCAGCCGCCGCATCAGCATCGCGTCGGTGATGTCGGTGACGTGGAATTCGTCGAGACAGACGAGGCGCGTTTCCTTGGCGATCTCCCGCGCAATGATCGCGAGCGGATCCTCCCTGCCCTGGTGCCGGTTGAGCGCACGGTGGATCTCCTGCATGAAGCGGTGAAAGTGGATGCGCTTCTTGCGCGCCACCGGCGCGCAATTGTAGAAGCTGTCCATCAGGAAACTTTTCCCGCGGCCCACGCCGCCCCATAGATACACGCCCTGCACCGTCTGCTTGCGCGCGAGCAGCCGGATCAGCGAAGCTTCGAGCCGTTCCAGCGCGATCAGGTCTTCGTAGACGCCCTGCAGGACTTCCAGCGCAGCGCCCTGCGAGGCGTCGAGCTCGAAACCGTGCGCGTGTCCGTGCTGGCGCACCCACGCGACGATATCGGAACTGTCTTCGGGGAGGGCATAGTGCCCGTAACGATTGCCGGCCCCGGCGCGCGCGTCGTCGTTCACGGCAATTCGAAGCGCCGCGTCAGAAATTCAGCGTGCGTTTATCGACCGCGAGCGCTGCTTCCTTCATCGCTTCCGACAACGACGGATGCGCATGGCAGATCAACGCGATGTCTTCGCTTGATGCGCCGAACTCCATCGCCACCACCGCTTCGGCTATCAATTCCGATGCCATCGGGCCGATGATATGCACGCCAAGTATGCGGTCGGTCTTGGCGTCTGCTAGCATCTTCACCATGCCTGTGGTGTCGCCGAGCGCGCGCGCGCGCCCGTTGGCCATGAACGGAAACGTGCCGGCGCGGAATTCGACACCGGCGGCTTTCAACTGCTGCTCGGTCCGGCCGACCCACGAAATCTCCGGCGACGTATAGATCACCCACGGCACCGTATTGAAATCGACATGGGCGTGACGGCCGGCAATGCGTTCGGCGACCGCGACGCCTTCTTCCTCCGCCTTGTGCGCGAGCATCGGGCCGCGCACGACGTCGCCAATCGCCCATACGTTGGCGATGTTCGTGCGGCACTGGTCGTCGACCGCGACGAATCCGCGCTCGTCGAGCTTGACTCCGATCGCCGCCGCATCCAGTCCCGCAGTGTTCGGCACGCGCCCGATCGACACGATCAGCTTGTCGAACGTCGCGCTTTGCGCGGCACCCGCGCTGTCGGTGTATTCGACGACGACCGATTTTTTGGCGGTAACTTTGGTGATCTTGACGCCCGTGTGGATTGCCAGGCCCTGCTTCGCAAATACCTTGGCCGCTTCTTTCGCGATCTGCTCGTCGACCGCGCCGAGAAACACCGGCAATGCTTCGAGTACGGTGACCTCGGCGCCCAGCCGCCGCCACACGCTGCCCATTTCGAGACCGATCACGCCGGCGCCGACCACGCCGAGCCGCTTCGGCACCTCGGGAATCGCGAGCGCGCCCGTGTTCGACAAAATCAATTTCTCGTCGAAGTCCGCGCCCGGCAGCGCGCGCGGGTTCGAGCCGGTCGCGATAATCACCTGCTTCGCCAGCAACGATTCCGCGGCCTTGCCGACAACCTTGATTTCGATTCCCTCCGCGCCTGCCTTCACAAAACTGCCGCGCCCGTGGAAAAACTCGACCTTGTTCTTCTTGAACAGGAACACGATTCCGTCGTTGTTCTGCTTGACGACTTTGTCCTTGCGCGCGAGCAACTGCGCGATGTCGACACTCAGGCCCTTGACCTGGATGCCGTGCTCGGCGAACTGATGACCCGCGTGTTCGTAATTCTCCGAGGACTGCAGCAATGCCTTCGACGGTATGCAACCGACGTTGGTGCAGGTCCCGCCGAGCGCGGGCTTGCCGTCCGGCGTGGCTGCTTCATCGACGCAGGCAGTCTTCAATCCGAGTTGGGCGGCGCGGATCGCGGCGATATAACCGCCAGGCCCGCCCCCGATTACGACGACGTCAAATGATTTGGCCATATCCTGGAGTTGTTACGAGGTAAAGTTCAAACGTATGCATCGCGCGGACGCGCGCCTTGCGATCAGCGTTCTAGATATCCAGCAGCATGCGCGCAGGATCTTCCAGCGCTTCTTTCATCGCGACCAGCGCCAGCACCGCTTCACGGCCGTCGATGATGCGGTGATCGTACGACATCGCGAGATAATTCATCGGCCGGATCACGATCTGCCCGTTTTCCACCACCGCGCGCTCCTTGGTGGCGTGCACCCCGAGGATTGCGCTTTGCGGCGGGTTGATGATGGGTGTCGACAACATCGAACCGAAGACGCCGCCGTTCGAAATCGAAAACGTGCCGCCGGTCAGCTCTTCTATCGTCAGCTTGCCGTCCTGCGCGCGCTTGCCGAATTCGGCGATCTGCTTCTCGATGTCGGCGAGCGACAGCTGGTCGGCGTCGCGGATGATCGGCACCACGAGGCCGCGCGGGCTGCCCACGGCGATGCCGATGTCGAAGTAACCGTGATAAATGATGTCGTTGCCGTCGATCGACGCGTTGACGATCGGGTAACGCTTGAGCGCGGTGACCGCGGCCTTCACGAAGAACGACATGAAGCCGAGTTTCGCGCCGTGCTCTTTTTCGAACTTGTCCTTGTAGCGGTTGCGCAAATCCATGACCGGCTGCATGTTCACTTCGTTGAACGTGGTCAGGATCGCCGCCGTCGACTGCGACTGCACCAGCCGCTCCGCGATGCGCGCGCGCAGGCGCGACATCGGCACGCGCTGCTCGGGCCGCTCGCCGAGCACACCGAGGTCGACCGGCGGCGCTGCCGGACGCATGGGAGTTGCGGGCGCCGCTGCTTTAGCCACCGGGGCGCGCTGCATCGCATCGAGCACGTCACCCTTGGTCACGCGTCCACCGCGTCCGCTGCCGCTCAAACTGCCCGGGTCGATCTTGTTTTCCGCCGCGATTCGTTGCGCCGCGGGCATCACCGCCGGCGCGGTCGCCTGGGCAGCCGGTGCCGCGGCAGGCGCGGTCACGGCGGCGGGTTCGGCCGCCGTGGCGGCCTTGGCTTCGGTATCTATGGTCGCAATGACTTCCTTGCCGACCACCGTGCCGCCGTCGCCCTTGATGATCTTGACCAGCACGCCGGAGTCGGGCGCGGGCGTCTCGAGCACGACTTTGTCGGTCTCGATATCGACGAGATTCTCGTCGCGCTTGACGAATTCGCCGACTTTCCTGTGCCACGACACGAGTGTCGCCTCGGCCACGGACTCCGAGAGTTGCGGCACCTTCACTTCAACTAACATGCTTGCTCCAGTAGAGACTGCATAGCCTACCGCGTGCCGTCCGCGCGCGAGGCCGCGCCGACGGTGAGCGCGAGATTGACGAGTTCCTTCTGCTGCTTTTCGTGCAGCGACTTGTAGCCCGCGGCCGGCGTCGCCCACGAATCGCGCCCCGCATACGTAAGCTTCTGGTGCGGCAGCAGATGGCGCAGCAGGTAATGCTGGATGCGGTGCCACGCGCCCTGGTTGCGTGGCTCTTCCTGGCACCACACGATTTCGGACGCATTTTTGTACTTCTCGATCTGCGCCATGAACGCGTCGTGCGCAAACGGATAAAGCTGGGCGATGCGGATCAGCGGAATGTCGGTGATGCCACGCTCCCGGCGCCCCGCGCGCAGGTCGTAGAACACCTTGCCGCTGCAGAACACGACGCGCTTCACGTTCCTGGGATCGATATTGTCGTCCCACTCTTCGTTCACGGCATTGAACTTGTCATTGGCGAATTCTTCCAGCGGCGACACGGATTCCTTGTGCCGCAACAGGCTTTTCGGGGAGAAGATGATCAACGGCTTGCGGTACGGCCGCACCATCTGCCGGCGCAGCAGGTAATACATCTGCACCGGCGTGGCCGGCACGCAGACCTGCATGTTGTAATCCGCGCACAGCTGCAAAAACCGCTCGATGCGGCCCGACGAGTGTTCCGGGCCCGCGCCTTCGTAGCCGTGCGGCAGCATCATGGTGAGCCCGCACAGGCGCCCCCATTTGATTTCGCCGGAGGCGATGAACTGGTCGATGACGACCTGGGCGCCGTTGACGAAGTCGCCGTATTGCGCCTCCCAGATGACCAGCTCTTTCGGTCCCGACGTCGCGTATCCGTATTCAAAACCGAGCACCGCCTCTTCCGACAAGACCGAGTCGATAATCACGAAGTCGCCCTGCTTGTCGCTGATGTGCTGCAGCGGCATGTGCGTGCCCTGGTCCCACTTCTCGCGGTTCTGGTCGTGCAGCACCGCGTGGCGGTGGAAAAAAGTGCCGCGTCCGACGTCCTGCCCCGATATGCGTACCGAGTAACCCTCGTTCAACAGCGTCGCATAGGCGAGATTCTCCGCCATGCCCCAGTCGAGCGGCAGCTTGCCTTCGGCCATCAGGCGCCGGTCCGCCATGATTTTCTCGACGCGCGGATGCAGTTTGAAATTCGGCGGCACTTCGGAAATCTTGCGGCCCAGCTCCTTGAGCAGCTCGAGCGGCAGGCGCGTATCGTCGTTCTCGTTCCACTTGGTGCCTTTATACGGCTTCCAGTTGGCTTCGAACGGCGGCTTGAAATTCGACAATATCGTCTGGTTCGTATGGTAACCGCCGTCGAGCGCAGTGCGGTACGTCTTGACCATGTCTTCCACACCGGTTTCGGTGATGGTGCCTTCCCTGGCCAGCCGGTCTCCGTAAATCTTGCGCGACGTCGGATGCTGGTGGATTTTCTTGTACATGAGCGGCTGCGTGACCATCGGCTCGTCCTGCTCGTTATGGCCCAGCCGGCGGTAGCAGACGAGATCGACCACCACGTCTTTCGAGAATTTCATCCGGAAGTCGAGCGCGATTTCCGTCGCCAGGCAAACTGCTTCCGGGTCGTCGCCGTTGACGTGAAATATCGGCACCTCGAGCATCTTCGACACGTCCGAGCAATAGAGCGTCGAGCGCGCGTCGCGCAGATCGGAAGTCGTGAAGCCGATCTGGTTGTTGATGATGATATGCACGGTGCCGCCGGTGCCGAAGCCGCGCGTCTGCGCCAGATTCAGCGTTTCCATCACGACACCCTGCCCTGCGTATGACGCGTCGCCGTGGATGAGAACAGGCAATACGTGCGCGCCGGTTTTGTCGCGGCGACGATGCTGGCGCGCGCGCACGGAACCCTCGACCACCGGATCCACGATTTCGAGGTGCGACGGATTGAATGCCAGCGACAGATGCAGGGGGCCGCCGGGCGTCATGACGTTGGACGAGAATCCGTCGTGATATTTGACGTCGCCCGCGAGCGTGGATTCGTCCTGCTTGCCTTCGAATTCTGCGAACAGATCTTTCGGCATCTTGCCGAGCGTATTGACCAGCACGTTCAACCGCCCGCGGTGCGCCATGCCGATTACGAGTTCCTGCACGCCTGACGCACCGGCATGCTGCAGCAACTTGTCCAGCATCGGAATCAGGCTGTCGCCGCCTTCGAGCGAAAACCGGGTCTGGCCCACGTAGCGAGTGTGCAGGTAGCGCTCGAGCGTTTCCGCGGCGGTCAGCCGCTCGAGTATGTGTTTTTTATATGCCGCGTCGTATTGCGGCGTCGCGCGCGACGTTTCCAGCCGCTCCTGGATCCAGCGCTTCTGCGGCACGTCGGCGATGTACATGTACTCGGT
>CAZEAX010000288.1:0-6366 GCA_964510405.1 uncultured Streptomyces sp.
AGCCGGAGATGAGTCCGATACGCCCTGTCATTGACCGCGCCGTCGATGAATTGTCCGCGCTCCTTAAGCACCGCCATCTCAAAGTCCGTATCAGCGGCAATAGTGCATGCGAGCGGGCGTACTTCGATCTCAGCAAGATTGCCCAGGTCCTGCACAACTTGTTGGGCAACGCCAGCAAATTCGCGCCGGAGAACAGCGTGATCGACGTGTCGTATGCGGCCGATGCGCCGGGCGAGCTGGCGATCAGCGTGCGGGACAACGGGCCGGGCATCCCACCAGACGAGATCGATGCGATCTTCGACCAGTTCGTGCAGAGCAGCAAGACCAAGACCGGCGCCGGCGGCACCGGGCTCGGACTCGCAATCTGCAGGCAGATCGTGCAGGCCCATGGAGGGCGCATCTGGGCCTGCAACAATCCCGGCGGTGGCGCCAGTTTTGTCTTCACCCTTCAACTCGCTCCCCCGCAACCGGAGATACGGGCATGACCGCAAAACGTTACACCGTGCTGGTCGTCGACGACGATCCGGTCAATCTGGAAATCATCGTGGAACATCTCGATGATCTCGATTACGAGCTGGTTACCGCGGGCGACGGCGCGCAAGCCCTTGCATTGCTCGAGGCCGCGCCGGACCGATACGACGCCATGCTGCTCGATCACATGATGCCGGTGCTGGACGGACTCACGGTGCTTGGCCGCGTCAAAGCCGACCCGCGCTTCCGGAGCATGCCGGTGATCATGCAGACCGCCGCGGCGTCCCCGGAAAAAATCGCGCAGGGTCTCGAGCTCGGCGCGCATTATTATCTGACCAAGCCGTACGAAGGCACGGCGCTGCGCGCGGTATTGCGCACGGCCCTGGAGGGAGTCGCGCAGGCGCGTGCACTCGCGGACAAGATCCGCGAATACAACGGCACCATGGCGTTATTGCGTGGAGGCCTGTTTCAGATAAAGACGCTCGCCGAAGCGCGTCAACTCGCCGCCGCTCTGGCGAGCGCGTGCGGGAATGCCGAGATCGCCGCAATGGGACTTTTGGAACTGCTGGTCAATGCGGTTGAACACGGCAACCTCGGGATTACTTACGCCGAAAAATCAGCGCTTCTGAAGGACGATCAGTGGGAGCGGGAAGTGAACCGCCGCGCCGCCCTGCCGCAAAATGCGCACAAAGTGGTCGATGTGCACTTCGAGAGAACGGGGCGGGCGCTGCGGTTCCTGATCAAGGATGCCGGTGCGGGATTCAATGCGGCCGATTTTCTCGAGCTTTCGCCCAACCGCGCCTACGATTTGCACGGACGCGGCATCGCGATGGCGCGCAGGCTGAGCTTTTCGGAGCTCGAATATCGCGGTGCCGGCAACGAAGTCGTCGCCACGATCGTCGACGTCGCAGTGCCGGGTGTGGATCAGGCCGATCCAAAATTGCAACTCACGCAAGGGCTCCTCAAGGCGGTGGTGCGGACGCCGATACCCCGGGTACATCCCGTCAAGCCGGCGGCACTCAGCTCTTAGCTCATGACACGGCAACTATCGTGCCGCCAGGATAAGGCGGCGAGCGAACTGTCACGCCTTGCACATTAATCCGCATGCTCCATGCCCGGGATCAGCGCATCGTGGCCCGGCGCGTAATTGCGGTTGGTTTGCGTCGGATTGCGGTTGACGAGCGGACGCGCGTAGAGCGGGTGCGTCATGCTGCGCACTTCGTGTTCGAGCGTGAACAGCACCTTGCCGCTCGCGGGCTCGACGATGTCCTGAAAGCGGTACTGGTACTGGTCGCTTTCTTCCGTGATCAATCCTTTTTCGAGCAGCCACGCGTGCGGTCCTGAAAAATCCGCGATATAAACCTGGATGTGATGGCCGTCGTAGGCGGGAACGGGGCGTTCGGATTCGCGGAAATGCAGATGTTGTTCCTTGCCGACCTGCACGCGTGCATAGCGTCCCGCCGCGTCAGTTTCGATCATTGCGGAAGTCTTCAATACCTGACGGTAGAATTCCGCGATGCCGTCAGCAACACCCGCCGGCACGTCGAATTCGACGTACGGCATGCCGAGCTGGATGCGGCCGAAACGATTTTCGTCCGGCGCATGGCAGCGGACGCGATTGCCCCACGGGCACGTCGCTTCGACGTACGCCTCATGTTCGGTGAATTTGAAGCGTGTATGTGCAAGGCGTTCTTTCACCATCGTGAGTCTTTTCAGCAGCGCCGCGCGGTCGGGAAGCACGAGCCCGGTATGGCCGCGCAGCACCTGCGGCGTTTTTGTCGGCAGGTGAAACTGGCTGCGCCCGACGTTGACCCACATGTTGTCGAGCTCGGTCATGATGTACGGGTCGCGCGTCAAGCCGAGTCCTTTGATATAGAACAGCGTGGCGAGCTGCTGGTCGGGCACGGTCACGTTGACATGCTCGAGTGCCACGACGTTGCCGAGGTCTTCGATGGTACGGTCGAAAGTTTTTGCCATTGTCGCCTCCGGAATAGGTACGGCGGTTTCAGCCGGACTTCAGTTTACCAACGCGGCGCGCGCAATGTCAGCGTTTCACCGCGACAAAGAAGCTTGCCGCTGAAAATACGCCGACTGCCGCGAGACACCACAGCACGCTGTCGTAGCCGCCGGTGGACGACCAAATCATTGCGGCGACGAGCGGTCCGAGCGAGCGCGCGGCGAGCACCGGCGCCTGCAGCGCGCCGTTGATCGCGCCATAGCGTTCGCGCCCGAAGATTTCCGCGGGTATCACGCCGCGCACGATCGTCATGATGCCGTTGCTTATGCCGTAGAGCATGACGAACGCGAGCACAAACGCCCATTGCAGCCCCGCGAATCGGAGCACAAGCAGGGCGACGGGCAGCAGGACGATCGCGAGGGTTGCGATCTGCGTGGCGCGAAAACGCTTGCCGATCGTGTATTCGCCGACGCGGCCGAGGACCTGCATCGGGCCGACGAGCGCCGCGAGCCATACCGCGTCCGCGAGGGGGAATCCGCGTTCGTTCAACAGCGGAATCAGGTGGATCGAGATCGCGGAAAACGCGAGCATGTTGGCCGTGAATGCGAGCGCCAGCAGCGCGAAAGTGCGGGTCATCACGATGTCGCGCATATGCGGCGGCGCGCGCGCCGCCTGCGCGGCGGCGCCGTGTTCTTCTTTCGCCCAGTCCGCACCGGTCTTCGGCAGGAACCACCAGTGCAGCGGAACACAGATTGCAAAATTCAGCAGAGCCAGCACGAGTACTGCATGACGCCAGCCCAGTGTGGCGACGAGCGACTGCGTGAGCGGCCAGAACACCGTGCTCGCGAAGCCGCCGACGAGCGTCAGTGCCGTGATGCCTTTGCGCGCGTCGGCGCCGAAGCACGCGGTGATGACGGCGAACGCGGGGTCGTAGAGCACGGCGCCCATCGCAATGCCGAGGCCGATCCAGATCGCATAAAAGGCGGGCAGCGAAGTCGTCTGGCTCAGGAGCAGCAGCATGGCGACCGCGAGCAGCGAGCCCGCGCCCATCACGTGGCGGCCGCCGTAACGGTCGATCAGATTGCCGACGGGAAACGAGGCGAGGCCGCTGCACACCATCGAGAGCGAGAAGGCGCCGACGATCGCGTCGCGGCTCCAGCCGAGTTCGCGCTCGAGCGGTGCGATCAGTATCGAGATCGCGTAGAACAGCGAGCCCCAGGAAATGATCTGGGTGACCGACAGCGCCCACACGACCGACCACGGCAGGCGCGGCGAGGAATCGGTGAGAGTCGTCACGCCGCGCCGTGTTTCGGGGCCGTCATTCCCGCGAAAGCGGGAATCCAGAGCTTTGGGTCGAGATTCTGGATCCCCGCTTTCGCGAGGATGACACCTTGCGTTCGCGCGGTGTCAGATCGAATCCCACGAGAACACGTCCGCCGTGCGCTCGCTCGGCGAATAGAACGAACTCTTGAGTGCGGGATACATATGTTCGGCACACGCCTCGGGCGTCCAGCCTTCCGCGCGGTGGATGCTGCGCAACGGGCGCGACTGGCTCATCAGGAAAATTTCGTTCTTGCGCGTGGCGAAGACCTGCGCGTTGACGCCCGCCGCTGCGTCGCTCGTAAGAAATACCGCGAGCGGCGCGTTGTGGGCCGGCGTGACCTGCTGGCGTTGCTCGACGCGCTTTTGCGCGGCCGGGTCTTTCGCCGGAATCGACGCCGTCATGCGCGTCCACGCGACCGGCGCGATGCAGTTCGAGCGCACGTTGAAACGCGCCATGTCGACTGCAATCGCTTTCGAGAGCGCGACCATGCCGAGCTTGGCCGCGCCGTAATTCGCCTGGCCCATGCCGCCGATCAGGCCGGAGGTCGAAGTCATGTGCACCAACGCGCCGCTGTTCTGCTTCCGATAATGCTCGGCCGCGTGGCGCGACATGTTGAACGCGCCTTTGAGCATCACGTTGACGACGGAGTCCCAGTCGTCTTCCGTCATCTTGTGGAAGATCACATCGCGCAGGATGCCCGCGTTGTTGACCACCGCGTCGATACGTCCGAAATTGTCGAGCGCGCACTGCACGATTTTCGCCGCGCTCTGGAATCCGGCGACGCTGTCGTAGCTCGCCGCCGCTTCGCCGCCGGCTTTCTTGATCGCGTTGACGACTTCCTGTGCGGGCGTCGCGTCGCCGCCCTGGCCGTCGAGCGACACGCCGATGTCGTTGACGACGACTTTTGCGCCGTGTTGCGCCATCAGCGTCGCAATCGCAGCGCCGATGCCGCGCCCGGCGCCCGTTACGATCGCGACCTTGCCTTCCATCATTTTTTTGCCTGCTGCCACGATAGTCTCCATTTACTATTTAAATCTTGAACCGCAAAAGACGCGAAGGACGCCGAGGAAAAACAAGATAAAAGCAGCAATCAGCACAACTAATGATGCCGCCCTGAATATTTCCTCCGGTTTTGCTTCCTTCGCGGTTAAAGAATTTTTGGCCTTTATGAAGCTATTTCCGCGCGCCCGTTGTTGAGCACCGTCACGCCGCGCGCGGGCACGGTCGAGCGGAACGAGACGATGCTGCCTTCGCGCCACATCTCGGTGCGGATCGTTTCGCCGGGGTACACAGGGGAAGAGAAGCGGCCTTCCATGCTCTTGAAGCGGCGTGCGTCGTAGTTGCAGCACGTCTTGAGCAGCGCGTGAGCGGCGACGCTGAACGTCGCGCGGCCGTGCAGGATCGGCATCTTGAAGCCCGCTTTCGCCGCATATGCGGGATCGGCATGCAGCGGATTGTAATCGCCGGACAACCGGTAGATCAGCGCGGCCTGCGGCAGCGTCGGCAGATCGCACGTCACCTCGGGCGGCGTCGTGGGTATCGGATGCTGCGGTTTGCTCGGCCCGCTCGGGCCGCCGAAGCCGCCGTCGGCGCGGCAGAAGGTCGTCGACGTGAGCGTACAGATGACCTCGTTCGTTTGCTTGTCGCGTACGGTGCATTCGGTCATCACGAGCGCGCCTTTGTCCTTGCCTTTGTCGAGCACGCCGGTGACCTTGGTGAGTCCGATGATCGCGCGGTCGACCGGCAGCGGTTTGTGTATCGTGAAGCCCTGTTCGCCGTGCACGACGTGGCTGCGCGTGATACCGGTTTCGCCCTGCGCGTGCCACGGCCCCGGGTAGCCGAGAATGATCGCCATTGACGGCAATGCTTCGAGGTTGGGCTCGTAAACGAACTTCAGCTGGTTCGCATCGCACGGATCGCTGCCGAGCCCCACGCCGAGCGCGTAAAGAATCGTGTCGCGTTTGGTGAGTTGCTGTTCGACTTCGGGAATTTTCCAGTTGATCAGGCGTTCATAGTCGATCGGCATACGATGCGTCTCCCCGGCGGTGCGCCACGCGGTTCTATTTTGTACAGACCTGCGGACGGGATTTTGGAGGGCGCCGGATGCAAAATCCCGGCGCTGTTTCGGCTGTATACTATCACACTGAAACGCACGATTTTCTTGACGAAGGAGATTGCAATGACGATCAAAGTGGGCGATAAAATGCCCGCCGGCAAACTGTGGGAACTGCCGGTCGAATGGTTCGCGGGCTGCCCGACGGCCGCCGATGAAATCACATTGCCGGATGCGTTCAAGGGCAAGCGCATCGTGATATTCGGATTGCCCGGTGCGTACACCCGGACTTGAAGTGCGCTACACCTGCCCGGGTTCGTGCAGGAAGCGGATAAAATCAAAGCCAGGCGCGTCGACGAGATCTGGTGTCTTTCGGTCAACGATGCGTTCGTGATGGCAGCATGGGGCAAGGACAACAAGGCCTTCGGCAAAGTCCGCATGATTGCGGACGGCAGCGCGCTCTATACCAGGGCGCTCGGCGTCGAGACGGACCTGACAGCGCGCGGCATGGGTGTGCGTTCACAGCGCTATTCGATGCTCGTCGATGATGGCGTCGTCAAG
>CAZEAX010000289.1:0-6336 GCA_964510405.1 uncultured Streptomyces sp.
CGTTTTCCATCATGGCGGCGTCGAACTTCCACACTTTGCCGACAGCCGCCGCCGCGGCCAGCGGACCGATAATGGCCGTCGGATGGTAGCCGAGGACGATCGCCTGCGGCGTGATCAGGCGGCCGAGCTTGGCGCACACTTCGACTGCGGCGACGTATGCGGTAATGAAATCCTTGCCGGTAACCTTCTCGAGCTCGCACGCGACGAACAACGCAGGCATCGTAACGACGCTCGGGTGGCCGGCCATGCCGAACGTCGCGTCGTCATATTCTTCCCAGTGCGCCATGGTTCCGTTGTAAAGCGTGGCGGCTTCCGCGGACATGCGCGCGGTGTCGCCGATGATGGTCGCCGCGCCGGTTGCATATTGCGACCACACGTGTTTGCGGACAAGCTTTAAACCTTCAGCCGGACAGCCCGCGAGCGCAACCGCAAAGTAATCGGTGACCGCCGCTTTCACCCACGGCAGAACCGCGGGGGGCAGATCCTCGTAACGTAAATCCACTATCCAGCGTGAAAGTGTCTTGGTGAAACCCATGCTCATCTCCCGGCCATAAGGCTAAAAAAATCAAGCGGCGTTGCATCCCCCGCCGCTGCCAACGTCATTCGTTCTCTATCCGCTTCACGCGCCGCTTGCGCACCCCTTCTGCCAGGACCTCCAGCAGCTTCGCGCTGTCCTCCCAACTGATGCAGCCATCCGTGATGCTTTGTCCGTACACCAGCGGCTTGCCGGCCACCAGGTCCTGGCGGCCCGCTTTCAGATGGCTTTCCACCATGATCCCGAACAAACGCCCGTCGCCGCCGCTCAGTTGATCGGCAATATCTTTGCCAACGTCCATTTGCTTTTGCGGTATCTTGCTCGAGTTGGCGTGACTGCAATCGACCATGACACGCTGCGCGAGCCCCGCCTGCGCGAGCCCCTGTGCCGCCGCATCGACACTTGCTGCATCGTAATTGGGCGCCTTGCCGCCGCGCAGGACAATGTGGCAGTCCTCGTTGCCGGTAGTCGATACGATCGCGGTGTGGCCGCCCTTGGTGACGGACAGAAAATGATGCGGCGCCTGGGCCGCACGGATGCCATCCACCGCGACCTTGATGTTACCGTCGGTGCCATTCTTGAAGCCGACCGCGCAGGAAAGGCCGGACGCGAGTTCGCGATGAATCTGACTCTCCGTGGTGCGCGCGCCGATCGCGCCCCACGACACGAGGTCGGCGAAGTACTGCGGCGTGATCATATCGAGGAACTCGCACCCGACCGGCACGCCCTGCTGATTTAACTCGAGCAATAACCGACGGCCCAGCCGTATGCCTTCGTTGATGTTGTAGCTGCCGTCGAGGCCGGGGTCGTTGATGAGTCCCTTCCACCCGACGGTCGTGCGCGGTTTCTCGAAATACACGCGCATAACCAGCAGCAGATCCGCGGCAAGCTGCTCTTTCGCGCTCTTGAGCCTGCCCGCATATTCGCGAGCCGCCGTCACGTCATGGATCGAGCACGGCCCCATGATCACGAGCAAGCGGTCGTCGGCGCCATGCAAAATGCGATGTATCCCCTGCCGCGTTTCTGCCACAACCTGGGCCGCCGCGTCCGTCAGCGGAAACTCGTGCACCACCTGCGTCGGCGCCACAAGCTCTTTGATTGCTTTAATCCGGACATCATCGGTGGTTTGCATGGATTTCCTCAATAACCTCGGCCCGAAAGTTCGACCGGGCTCGTGCTAGTAGCGATCGGGGTTGGTTTTCCCGCGCTAGCGGCCAAGTCGCTCTTCGCGCACGTCGCGTTCGCACGCAGCGTCGGTACGCGAGGTGGCTTTGCCGTAGCCGCCGCCCGCCGGCGTCGCGATCCGCAATACGCTGCCGCGCGGCAACGCTAGTTCGCCTGCCGCCGCCGGCAGCTTGCGTTCTTCCGGCGTGCCCGGATTCAGAATGAACGCGCCGCGCGCGCCCTCGCCGCCGCCCTGCATGCCGCGCGCCGCGACGTTCTGGCGTTCCGACGACAGGCTCACGACGATATCGTCGCCGAGCACGCGGTAATCGCGCACGACGCCCATGCCGCCGCGAAATTCGCCGGTGCCGGCCGAACCTTCCCACAGCGCGTAGCGTTCGACGCGAAACGGATAGGCGTGTTCTAGCGCTTCCACCGGCAGATTGGACGAGCCCGACGCGTGCACGCGCACGCCGTCGACGCCATCGCGATTCGCGCGCGCCCCCATGCCGCCCGCGAGCGTTTCGTAGTTCACGAAGTACGCGCCGGTGCGCGGATCCGATCCCGCCAGTACATACAAATGATGCGGCCCGCTGCCGGCGAGCGCCTTCGCAGGCATCGCCTGCGAAAGCGCGTTCGCGATCACGTCGCCCAGCACGCTCGCTGAAATCGAGCGGCAGCCGATCGCGGCCGGCGGCACCGGCCCGACCACGCAGCCCGCGGGTGCCGTAATGTTGAGCGTGCGGTAATAGCCGGCATTCGCGGGCACCTCCGGATCGAGCAGGCTTTTCGCGACGGTATAGACGGTGGCGAGCAGCGCGCGATATGGAATGTTGCGCGCGTTCTCCAGTTGCTTGTCCGAGCCGGCGAAATCGAAGTCGATGCGGCCGCGGCCGACCGTCATCGCGAGCCGGATGCGGCAGCGTTCCTTTTCGGTATTGCCGTCGAGAAAATCCTCGGCTTCGTAGCGGCCCGCGGGCAGGCGGTTGATCGCGGCGCGGAAGCGCTTTTCGGTGAAATCGAGATAAGCGGCTATCGTTGCGGTCGTGTCCTGCACGCCGTAGCGCTCGAACAATTGCAGCACGCTTTTCGTGCCGACGTTATTTGCTGCGAATTGCGCTTTCAGGTCGCCGATGCGCTCGTCCGGCGTGCGCGAGTTGAGCAGGATGATATCGACCACGTCGCGATTGAGCATGCCCGCGCGCATGATGCGCACCGGTGGAATGCGGATGCCTTCCTGGTAGATGCTTTTGCACACTGCGGCTTCCGATCCCGGCACCATGCCGCCGACGTCGGCGTGATGCGCGATATTGGCTACAAACGCCACGATCCTCTTCCCGATGAACACCGGCGCGATGATGTTGATGTCCGGCAAGTGCGTGCCGCCGCCGTTGTACGGATCGTTGGCGACGAACTGGTCCCCCGGCAGAATTTCCGCGAGCGGATAACGCTTCAGTATTTCGTCCACCGCGCCGACCATCGAGCCCAGGTGAATAGGCACGCGCTGCGCGAGCGCGATCACCTGGCCCTCGGCGTCGAATATCGCGGTCGAGCAATCGGCCCGCTCCTTGATGTTCGGCGAGAACGCGGTGCGCATGAGCGTCGCGCCCATCTCCTCGGAGGTCGCGAGCAGGTAGCGCGCGACGACTTCCGCTTTGATCGGATCGACAGCTTTCGTCGCCTTGCCGGTTTTACCGGTCTTGCGTTTATTGGCCGCCATGATCAGGACGCTCCTTTCACGCTCAAGGGCTCGACTTCCATATGCAGATAACCCAGTTTGTCGTTACGCATTTTTGCGCGCGGCGGCACCACGGTCGTCGTGTCCATCTGCTCGACGATCGCGGGCCCGCTGACGCGCGCGTTGACCGGCAGCTTGTCGCGGTCGTATACCGGCGTGATGACGAAATCCGTTTCCGGAAACCACACCTTGCGCGTTTCGATCACGGCCTCTTTGACCGTGGTGCGCGCGGGCTGGTGCTTCTCGTGCGTAGGCGCGCGCCGCGCGACCGTCACGACCAGCCGCAGGTTGACGACTTCGACCGCATGCCCCGGCATGTCGTAACCGTAAATCGCGCGGTGCCGCTTGTGATACTCCGCGATCAATCGCGCAAGCGATTTCGCATCGAGCTTCCCATCCTTCACCGGAAGCGACAGCTCGTAATTCTGGCCGAGGTAACGCATGTCCATCAGCCAGACGTTTTGCGCCTGTACGTTCGTGCCCGCCTCACCGACCAGCCACGCGGCGCCGCGCTCTCGCAGTTCCGCGAAGCCGGCGTTGAGCGCTTTGATATTCGAATCGACCGCAACGAGCAAACGGGTCAGGCTGAAGTCGCCGCGCACGTCGGCATGCAAAAGGCCGAGCGCCGACAGGAGACCCGGACGCGGCGGCACCAGCACGTTGCGGATGCCCATGTTGCGCGCGACGTCCGCCGCATGCAGCGGCCCCGCGCCGCCGAACGCCACCAGCGTGAAGTCGCGCGGATCGACGCCCTGCTCGACCGAAATTACGCGCACCGCGCCCATCATGTTCACATTGATGATTTCCACCACGCCCGCGGCGGCGCGCACAAGATCGACTTTCAGCTGCGGAACGAGTTCGTCTTCGAGCACTTGGCGCGCGCGGTCCGCATGCATCGCCATGCGTCCGCCGAGCAGCGACTTCGGATTAAGACGCCCCAACACCACGTTGGCGTCGGTCACCGTCGGCCTGGTGCCGCCGCGCCCATACGCGGCGGGCCCCGGGAACGCGCCCGCGCTCTGCGGCCCAACCTTCAGCAGCCCGCCCGCGTCGACCCACGCAATGCTCCCGCCGCCCGCGCCTATTGTGTGGATGTCGATGGTGCGCGTGCGCACCGGAAAGCCGCCCATTTCGCGCAAATCCTTTTTGGCCGGCTCGCCGTCGCGGATCAGGCACACGTCGGTCGACGTGCCGCCCATGTCGAACGTGATCAGGTTGCCGATGCCGAGCTCGGCGCCTAAGCCGACGCTGCCGACGACGCCGCCCGCCGGGCCCGAGAAGAACGTGTTCACCGGCAGCCTGCGTACCGCGTCCGGGGTCACCGCACCGCCGTTCGATTGCATGACGCGCGGCGCCACCTTGATGCCGAGATCGGCGACGCCGCGCTCGAAGCGCTCGAGATAACGGTCCATGATCGGCATCAGGCTCGCGTTCACGGTGGTCGTCGCGAACCGCTCGAATTCGCGAAACTCCGGCAGCACGTCGGACGACGTGCAGAGATACACTTCGGGCCAGAGTTCCTTTACCAGATCGCGCGCCCGGCGCTCGTGCGCGGGATTCGCGTACGAGTGCAGCATGCACACCGCGATCGCTTCGACCTTTTTCTCCCGCAGCCTGGCAACCGCATTGCGCACGCCCTTCTCGTCCAGCGGCGTGACTTCCGCGCCGTCCGCCGCGATGCGCTCGGCGACCTCGATCCGGCAGTCGCGCAACGCGGGCGGGGTGGGTTTCAGAATATCGAGATTGAAATAATGCGGGCGGCGCTGGCGCGCGAGTTCGATCACGTCGCGAAACCCGGCCGTCGTCAGCATGCCCGTGCGCGCGCATTTGCCCTCGAGAACCGCGTTGGTGCCGAGTGTGGTGCCGAGCACGAGGAATTCAACGCCGTTGCGCGGCAGTTGCGCGAGCTCGATCACCTCGGCGATGCCGTCGAGCACCGCTTTGGCCGGATCGCCGGTCGTCGTCGGCAGCTTGTGATAGGTGTAACGGCCGGTCGTGAGCTCGCACAGCACGAGGTCGGTGAACGTGCCGCCGGTGTCGATGCCGATCCAGATCTTGTTCAAGGGGAAACGCCTGTAATTGCCGGGAGGAATTGGAATTTAAGCACGCGGGGATTAATATAACAATTAGATGTTCCGTCATTACTCATAGGTTTTACATATGAATCTTAAACTGCGCCAGCTGCAGGGTTTCGCCGCGGCCGCGACGCACGGCTCGTTCAGCGCGGCGGCGCGCGAGCTTGCAATGACCCAACCCGCGTTTTCGCAGCTGGTGCGCGAACTCGAGACTTCGTTGCGCGTGAAACTCTTCGAGCGCACGACGCGGCGCGTCGAGCTGACCGAAGCGGGACGGCGCTTCCTCGCGATGATCCGGCGCCCGCTCGACGATCTCGAGGACGCCTACCGCTTCGCGCGCGAGATGGCGGCGGGCGCGCGCGGACGCATCGTGTTCTCGTCGTTGCCGTCGGTCGCGTTCGGCCTCGTCACGCTGGCGCTCGCGCGGTTCAAGGCGCTGCACCCGGCCATCACGGTACGGCTCGTGGAAGACCAGGACTTCAACATCGCGGAAAGGGTGCTGCATCGGGAAGTCGACTTCGGCATCGGCACGCTCACAACGCCGCACGGGGAGCTTGCGTTCCGCGAGTTGCTCCCCGACGAATTGCAGGCCGTTTACCCCGCGCGCCATGCGCTGGCGACGAAACGCCGCATCACGTGGCGCGAACTCGCCGCCGGTCCGCTGGTGCTGCTGCCCAAGCAGTCGAGTGTCCGCACTCTCGTCGAGCACGGGTTCGCCGCGGCCGGCGTCGCGCGCGAGCCCGACTATGAAGTCGCGAACATGGTGACGGCGTTGAGCATGGTGCGCGCGGGGCTCGGCATCACCGTCATGCCGCGCATGGTAT
>CAZEAX010000290.1:0-6316 GCA_964510405.1 uncultured Streptomyces sp.
GCGATGCCGATCACCGTGATATTGAACACGCTGCCGAGCGGCGTGCGCGCGAGTTTCACCAGCGTAGACGCGAAGCAGCGGGCATGCTGGGCAAGCCACGCTTTCATGCGGCCTCTGCCAGCGCACCGTTGCGCAGTGCGATCACGCGCGGGGTTAGCCGCGTTAGCAACGCCTGGTCATGGGTGGCGACGATCACGGTAACGCCGACCTGGTTGAACGAGCGGAATAATTCGCCGATCTCGGCCGCGTAATCCGCGTCGAGATTGCCGGTCGGTTCATCGGCGAGCAGGATCGCAGGCCGGTGGACGATTGCGCGCGCGATGCACAACCGCTGCTGCTCGCCGCCCGATAGCGTAATCGGCAGCGCCTTTTCGTATTTGAGCAAACCGACCTTGTCGAGCGCGGCACGCACGCGCCGCGCCGCGTCTTTCGCGCCGTAACCCGCAATGTCGAGCGGCAGGGCGACGTTTTCAAAGGCCGTGCGGTCAAAAAGCAGTTTGTGGTCCTGGAAAATGAGGCCGAACTTGCGGCGCAGAAACGGCACCGCCCGCGCCTGCAGCGTGCCGATGTTCTGCCCGTTGACTATGATCGTGCCCGCGGTCGGCCGTTCGATCGCGACCAGCAGTTTGAGCAGGGTCGTCTTGCCGGCGCCCGAATGTCCGGTGATGAAAGCAAGCTCGCCCGAGTCGATGGTGAACCCCACATCGTGCAACGCCTCGCGGCCGCCCGGGTAACGCTTGGAGACGTGGCTCAGCGATATCATGCCGCGCTAACCCAGCAACGCATCCACGAACTCCTCGGCGGCGAACGGCTGCAGATCGTCCACGGCTTCGCCGACGCCAATAAACCGTACCGGAATCTGGTGAGCGCGCGCGATCGCCGCGATCACGCCGCCTTTCGCAGTCCCATCGAGCTTGGTCAGGACCAGCCCGGTGACGCCCAGCGCATCGTTGAAAGCTTTGACCTGATTCAACGCGTTCTGGCCGGTATTCGCGTCGAGCACGAGCAAGACCTCGTGCGGCGCGCCAGGCGCAGCCTTCGCGATCACCCGTTTTACCTTGCTGATTTCCTCCATCAGGTGCAACTGCGTGGGCAGTCGCCCTGCAGTGTCGCAGAGCACGATATCGATGCCGCGAGCTTTCGCCGCATTGATCGCATCGAAAATCACCGCGGCCGCATCGCCGGATTGCTGCGCGATTACGGCCACGTTGTTGCGCTCGCCCCACACCTGGAGTTGCTCGCGCGCCGCGGCGCGAAACGTGTCGCCTGCCGCCAGCAGGATGGATTTGCCCCGTTGCTGATAATACTTGGCGATCTTGCCGATGGAGGTGGTCTTGCCCGCGCCGTTGACGCCGGCGAGCATGATGATGAACGGTTGATGGTTGCCGACGTCGAGCGGTACGGCGATGGGCCCGAGCAACCTGAGCAATGCGTCGTGCAGCGTGCGCTTTAATTCGTGCCGCTCGCGCAATCCTTCGCGCCGCGCCGCGCCGCGCAACTCGCCGATCAGATATTCGGTCGCGGACACGCCGACATCCGCGAGCAGCAGGGTATTTTCGAGTTCGTCGTAAAACGTCTCGTCGATCGCGCCGCCGGCAAACAGATCGGCGAGGTCGGTATTAAGGACTTTGCGCGTGCGCGAAAGCCCTTCTTTAAGCCGCGCAGCCCAGCCCGTGCCCGGTTTTTGGCCTGATTTCAGGAAACTTAGCATGGATAACGCAGTCAGACGTGGCGTGGGCGAAATAAACGAAGCGGGTGCGCCGGCATATCGAGCGCACGCGCGGTAATTCACTTAAAATTCTAGCCGGAAAGCGCAAGCCGGGCTACCCATCTTCCCATTTTCGAGACTCCGCATGTTAATCATGTTTCTCCACCACGTTGCGAGCTTGCGTATCTGCGTGCTTATCGCGGCGGTCGGGTTCGCCACGGCCGCGGGCGCGCAAACGCAAACGACCGAACACCGGCTTGCCAACGGGCTGCGCGTGATCGTCAAGGAAGACCACCGTGCGCCGACCGTCGTATCGATGGTTTTGTACAGGGCGGGCAGCATGGATGAAGTCAACGGCCACACGGGTGTCGCCCACGTGCTCGAGCACATGATGTTCAAGGGCACGCAAGCAGTGCCGAACGGCGAGTTCTCGAAGCGCATCGCTGCCGCCGGCGGGCGCGATAACGCGTTTACCTCGCGCGATGCCACCGGCTACCACCAGCAGTTGCACAAGTCGCAATTGCCGCTCGCGTTCGAGCTCGAAGCGGACCGCATGGCGAACCTCGTGTTGGCGCCGGAGGAATTCGCCAAGGAGATCAAGGTCGTCATGGAGGAGCGGCGCCTGCGCACGGACGACCGCGCGCAGGCGCTCGTGTTCGAGCAGTTGATGGCGACCGCGTTTATTGCGCACCCGTACCGCACGCCGACGGTGGGCTGGATGAGTGATCTTGTCAGCATGACCTGGCAGGATGCGCGCGACTGGTACGGCCATTGGTACGCGCCCAATAATGCGCTCGTCGTCGTTGTCGGGGACGTTAGTCCGCCGGAGGTGTTCGCTCTTGCGGAGAAATACTTCGGTCCGGTTAAACCGAAGGCGCTGCCCGAGCGCAAGCCGCAGGACGAGCCGCCGCAACTTGGCATCCGGCGCATCGCCGTGAAAGCACCGGCGGACCAGCCGTCACTCGTGATGGGATATCGCGCACCGGTGTTGCGCGACGTCGAAAAGGATTGGGAGCCGTACGCGCTCGAAATGCTGGCCGGCGTGCTCGATGGGCACGAGGCCGCGCGTTTGAACAGCGCGCTTGTACGCACCGAAAAAATCGCCAATGCAGTGAGCGCGGGCTACGACAGCACCCAACGCGGCCCCGGCATGTTCATGGTCAGCGGCGTGCCGAGCGCCGGCAAAACCGTCGCCGAGCTCGAACAGGCGTTGCGCCGCGAACTCATGAAAATCGTCACCGGCGGCGTTACCAGCGACGAGTTGAAACGCGTCAAGGCGCAGGTGGTGTCGGCGCAGGTGTTCCAACGCGACTCGATTTATTTTCAGGCCTCGCAAATCGGCTCGCTTGAAATCGCGGGTTATCCGCATCAGGCGATGGACCGGATGATCGAAAAGTTGCGCGAGGTCACGCCCGAACAGGTGCAGGCGGTCGCGAAAAAATACCTGGTCGATGACAGTCTCACCATCGCCGTGCTCGACCCGCAGCCGCTCGACGGCCGCAAACCCGCTCAACCGCAGGAGGGCGACCATGTGCAATAACCTGAACCGCTGGCTGTGCGCGTTGGTCCTGTGCCTCGCGGCGGCGCCGGCATGGTCACTGCTGCCGATCCAGCATTGGCAGACCAGGCATGGTGCGCGCGTGTATTTCGTCGAAGCGCGCAACCTGCCTATGCTCGATGTGAGCGTCGACTTTCCCGCCGGCTCTGCGTACGACACGCGCGAGAAGTCGGGCGTTGCCGCGATGACGCAAAATCTGCTCAAGCTCGGCGCGGGCGGACTTACGGAGGACGAGATAGCACGGCGCATGGCCGATACCGGCGCGGATTTTGGCGGGCGGGTCGACAGCGATCGCGCAGGCGTCACATTGCGCACGCTGAGCAACCCGGGGGAGCGGCGCCAGGCTCTCGATGTGTTCGCGCGCATGCTGCAACGTCCGGAGTTTCCGGCGGCGGTACTCGATCGCGAGAAAAAACGCCTGATCGAGGCGATCAAGGAAGCCGATACCAAGCCGGAAACGCTGATGAGTCGGGGCTTCAGCGAACTCGCCTATGGCAGCCATCCGTACGGATTGCGCGGCTCGGGCGAGGTGGTGACCGTGGCGCGGATCGGGCGCGACGATCTCGTCGAATTTTACCGGCGCTACTATACGGCAGACCAGGCGGTGGTTGCGATCATCGGCGACGTGACGCGCGCCGACGCCGAAGCGATCGCCGAGCAATTGACCGCCGAATTGCCGCGTTCGACGGCGGCGCCCGCCATCCCGCCGGTGCCGTCGCTGGCGCGCGCCGAAACGCGGGTGATTCCGCATCCCGCGTCGCAAAGCCATTTGCTGATGGGCATGCCCGGCATCAAGCGCGGCGATCCCGACTATTTTCCGCTGTTCGTCGGCAATTACATTCTGGGTGGCGGTGAATTTTCTTCACGCATCATGGAAGAGGTGCGCTCGAAGCGTGGCCTCGCGTATTCGGCGTACAGTTATTTCGCGCCGATGCAGGAACGCGGGCCGTTTGTGATCGGCTTGCAGACGCGCAAGGACCAGGCCGGCGAAGCGCTCGCAGTCGTGCGCGCGACGCTCAAGGACTTCCTTGCCAATGGGCCGACGGCGGACGAACTCAAGCGCGCGAAGCAAAACCTGGTCGGCGGCTTTCCGCTGCGAATCGACAGCAACCGCAAGATCCTGGATTACCTCGCGGTTATCGGGTTCTATCATCTGCCGCTGACCTATCTGGAAGATTTCGTGCCCAGTGTCGAGAAAGTCACGCTCGCCGATATCCGCGCCGCCTTTGCGCGCAGCGTCGATCCCGCGCGCATGGTAACGGTGGTCGTCGGCGCCGACGCGGCGTCCATCGCCGCGGCAGCGGCCAACTAGACTAGCGAGCCTGCGGGCGCGCGCAGCGGATAGCGATCGATGGCCGCCGCCAGAAATCAGGTCCGCATTATCGGCGGCGAATGGCGCAGCCGCCTGATCGCGTTCCCGCCGCGCGCGGATTTGCGGCCCACGCCCGACCGGGTGCGCGAGACGCTCTTTAACTGGCTCGGCCAGGATTTGACCGGTAAATGCTGTCTCGACCTCTTCGCCGGCAGCGGTGCCCTTGGTTTCGAAGCGGCGTCGCGAGGCGCCCGGCGCGTGGTGATGGTCGAACGCGATCCGGCCGCATGGCGCGCATTGCAGGAGAACATCGCGAAGCTCGCGGCAAGCGCAGTGGAACTCAAGCGCGCGGATGCGTTAGAATTTCTGCGCGCGGATGATGGCTGTTATGACGTCGTCTTTCTCGATCCGCCGTTCCGCGCGGACTATCTCGCACAAGTGCTGCCGGCGCTGGGGCCGCGTTTGGCACCCGGCGCGCTGGTCCACGTCGAAGCACCGGCGGCGCCTGCGCTGCCGCCGGGCTGGGAAATCTGGCGCAACGGCCGCGCGGGCGCGGTGACTCATCAACTGCTGAAATGGGCTGGCCATGACGCTTAAAGCTGTGTATCCGGGAACGTTCGATCCGATTACGCTCGGGCACCAGGATCTCGTGCGCCGCGCGGCGAACATGTTCGATGAAGTCATCCTCGCGGTGGCCGACAGCCGCGCGAAACGTCCGTTCTTCACGCTCGAAGAGCGCGTCGAGATGGCCAAAAGCGTGGTCGGTGAATACAAGAACGTCACCGTGATGGGATTTTCCGGCCTGCTCATGCGCTTCGCGCAAAAGCACAACGCGAAAGTCGTGATGCGCGGCCTGCGCGCGGTGTCGGACTTCGATTACGAGTTTCAGCTCGCGGGTATGAACCGCAACCTGTTTCCCGAAGTCGAATCGATATTCCTGACCCCGGCCGAGCAGTTCCTGTTCATCTCGGCGACCCTGGTGCGTGAAATCTCGGTGCTCGGCGGCGACGTCGGCAAGTTCGTCTCGCCCCACGTGGAGCAATGCCTGAAGGACAAGATCAAGTCGCTGGGCGGCAAGGCGTGAGCGCTGCGCGATGGCATTGATCATCACCGACGAGTGCATCAATTGCGACGTTTGCGAACCTGAATGTCCGAACGGCGCGATTGCCGCGGGCGAGGAGATCTACCTGATCGATCCCAAGCTCTGCACCGAATGCGTCGGGCACTACGATGAACCGCAATGCCGCATCGTGTGCCCGGTCGACTGCATACCGAACGACCCGCGCCACGTCGAAACCAAAGAAGAGTTGCACGCCAAATACCTGCGCCTGACGGCGCAGGCCAGCCGCTAACGCTGGCAGCGCGGACAATAAAACGTCGCGCGCTGGCCGAGCACCAGGCTGCGGATAGGGGTCTTGCAGGTTAAGCAGGCATCGCCGCCGCGGCCATAGACAAAAAACCGGTTCTGGAAAAAGCCGGCCTCGCCTTCGGAGTTCACATAGTCGCGCAGGCTCGACCCGCCGGCGGCTATGGCCTCCGCGAGTGTTTCCCTGATCTTGTCGACGAGCACGCCGTAGCGCGCGAGCCCGATGCGGCGCGCCGGCAGCCGTGGGTTGATGCGCGCGCGAAACAGCGCCTCGTTGGCATAGATGTTGCCAACGCCCGCGACCAGATGGCTGTCCATCAGCGCATTTTTGATCGCGCCGCTGCTCGTGCGGGTTTCGCGGTAGAGCCAATC
>CAZEAX010000291.1:0-6283 GCA_964510405.1 uncultured Streptomyces sp.
CATGCCGCGCTGACTTGCGTCGACGATATAAAAACCGCTTGCGAGCCACACGAGAAACACCAGCGCCGCCAGGATGCCGGCGCGGCCGCCGAACTGCGCGAATCCCGGTCCGCCCGGCGTGCGGCCTTCGCCGCCGCCCTTGCGGCCGAACAATGCGCCGATTTTCTGGTTGAAATTGCGCATCAATTCGTCTAGATCCGGCGGCCCCGAGTTCTTGCCTCCGCCGCGGCCCCATTGCGGGTCATTGAGCGACATCAAGACGATGCCGATCAGACGTCGCCAGCGCTCGGCAATACCGCCGCGAAATGACTGCCAGTAGGTACTCATGATGATTTGATCCGTGTCATGCTGCCGCGGGACGCGCCGCCGTATGACGGTTCGCCGCGGCAGCGTATTCTTCGAACGCCGCCCGCGCCAGATCGAGTCCCGAACCCTGTCTGGCGCTGATCCAGATGCGGCCGATTTTACCATACTCATCGCGCTCGACCCGCGCATCGCCGCCGCTCAAATCGATCTTGTTATACACGAGCACCTGCGGTATGTGATCGGCGCCGATTTCCGCCAGCACCGAATTGACGGCCGCGATCTGGGCATCGCGCGTCGGGCTGCCGGCGTCGACCACGTGCAGCAGAAGGTCCGCCTGGATCGCTTCTTCCAAAGTGGCGCGAAACGCGGCCACCAGCGCATGGGGCAACTGGCGGATGAAGCCGACCGTGTCCGACAGGACCACCGCCGCGCCGTTGGGCAGGAAAACCCGCCGCGTCGTCGTATCGAGCGTTGCGAACAGTTGATCGGCGGCATAGGCATTCGCGCGCGTCAGTGCGTTGAACAAGGTGCTCTTGCCGGCGTTGGTATAACCCACGAGGGAAACCGACAGCACGTTCGCGCGGCGGCGCGCGCGACGCTGCACCTCGCGCTGGCTGGCGAGTCGCGCGAGTTTGTCTTTCAAAAGCTTTACGCGTTTGCCGAGCAGGCGGCGATCGGTTTCGAGCTGGGTTTCACCCGGTCCGCGCAGGCCGATACCGCCCTTCTGCCGTTCGAGGTGGGTCCATCCGCGCACGAGCCGCGTCGACAGGTGCTCGAGTTGCGCGAGCTCGACCTGCAATTTACCTTCGTGACTGTGCGCGCGTTGCGCAAAGATATCAAGGATCAGGCTCACGCGATCGATGACGCGGCAACCGAGTTTCTTTTCCAGGTTGCGTTCCTGCGCGGGCGACAGTTCATGATTAAAAACTACAAGCCCGGCACCGCTATCCGCAAGCAATGCGGCCAGTTCTTCGACTTTGCCGGTGCCGGCGAAAAATGCGGAATCGGGCCGCGCGCGCTTGCCGCGCAATATACCGGCGATGCGGATGCGGGCGCTTAACGCAAGTTGCGCGAGCTCGTCGGTCGATTCCGCGTAATCCGCTTCGCCGAAATCGAGACTGACGAGCACCGCCTGGGAGTCGCTCCCGGGACGTTCAAACATTCAGGGGGAAGAAGTTGGAAATCAGCTGTCGGCCGAATGATCGAGGGCCAGATTGACCGCGCGCGCAGGCACGACGGTCGAAATCGCGTGTTTATAAACCATCTGCGTAACTGTGTTCTTCAACAACACGACGTACTGATCGAACGACTCGATCTGCCCCTGCAGCTTGATGCCGTTGACGAGATAGATGGAAACCGGCACATGCTCTTTACGCAGTGCATTAAGAAACGGGTCTTGTAGCAGCTGCCCTTTCGTACTCATCTTGGCCCCATCGTTTTTAGTATTGATAACAGCACTCTACTGTATTTCCCCCGTCAGCGCCATAGGACGGCGCCTAACGTTTGCCGCGGCGTTTGTCATACGGATTAACCCCTTGCCGGAATTCTATTTTTAGCGGCGTTCCCAGCAATTCAAAGGCGTCGCGGAAATAATGTTCAAGGTAGCGGCGATAGCTGTCGGACACGCGGTTCAACCCCGTGCCGTGGATGATTATGCGCGGAGGATTGCTGCCGCCCTGGTGCGCATACCGCATTTTGGGCCGGAAGATGCCGCCCCGCGGCGGCGCCTGGCGGGCAACCGCGGCTTCCAGCGCGCGCGTAAGTTTGGGCGTAGGCAGCTTGATCATGGCCGCGCGGTAGGCACGCTCGACGGCATCGAGCAACGCCTTGATGCCGGTCCCCGCCAGCGCGGAAATGTAGTGCACCGGCGCGTAGTCGATGAAAGTCAGCGTGCGCTCGAGCGAATGCTTGGCGCTTTCGCGTTGTTCCGGGCGCAAACCGTCCCACTTGTTCACGGCGACAACCAGCGCGCGCCCGGCTTCCACGATATACCCCGCGATATGCGCATCCTGGTCGACTATCTGGTCGCGCGCATCGAGTACGAGCACCACCACGTTGGCGTCCTCGATCGCCTGCAGCGTCTTGATCACCGAAAACTTCTCGACCGCGTCGGTGACGTTCGCGCGCTTGCGCACTCCGGCCGTATCGATCAAAGTGTAACGCTGGCCGGCACGCTCGAAATCGATGTAGATGCTGTCGCGTGTAGTGCCCGGCTGGTCGAACACCACCACGCGTTCCTCGCCAAGCAGGGAATTGACCAGCGTGGATTTGCCCACGTTGGGGCGGCCGACGATTGCAATGCGCGGTCTTGTCTCGGGCGCCGCATCCTCATCGACTTCCTCGCGCTCGGAAAAATCCGCGGTGATCAGTTCGGCGAGATCGCTGACGCCCTCGCCGTGGGCGGCGGAGATTGCGAGCGGATCCCCCAATGCGAGTTCGTGGAATTCCGCGCTGACCGTCGCCGGCTGCATGCCTTCGGCCTTATTGACGACGAGCCAGATCTTGCGGCCGGTCTTGCGCAATTGGTCCGCGATCGCGCGATCCTGGGGGGTCAGGCCCTGGCGACCGTCGACCAGCAGGATGACCGCATCCGCTTCGTCGATCGCGAGCAGCGTCTGCTGCGCCATGACCTGCATCACGCCTTCATGTGCCACCGGCTCGAGTCCGCCGGTATCGACCACGATGTACGACTTCGAACCGACCCGCCCGCGCCCGTAGTGGCGGTCGCGCGTCAGTCCCGGTATGTCGTGGACAATCGCATCGCGGCTGCGCGTGAAGCGGTTAAACAGGGTCGACTTGCCGACATTCGGGCGGCCGGCGATGACGATGGTTGGTATCACGGCGCGGCTAGCGGAATAAGCATGGCAAATCGACCACCGGCAAACTTGGCGTACTCAAGCGCTGACGTGTCGGCAGTCACTGGATGGCGATCGCGAAAACTCCGCCCTTGACCGTCTGCACGAGTATGCCGTTATTGAGCACCTGCGGCTGCGCAACGATGGGGCTGCCATCGGTCGCGATGCGCGCGACAAATGAACCGTCGTCGCGCGAAACGAAATGAACGTACCCCTGAAAATCCCCTACCGCGACGTAGCGGCCGGTCACGACCGGCCCGCTGACGTAGCGACCGTATAACTTGTCCTGCTTCCATAAGCTCGCGCCACCCGTCAATTCGTAGGCCAGGAGCGCGCTCTTGTCATCCGCGATGTACAGACTCTCGCGATCGTTGGCGAGGCCTGCGATGCTCGACACGTCGCGGCCCCAGTTCGACGTACCCTTGATCAGATCGAAACACGCGGCGCGGCCCTGAAACGCCACCGCACAGACCTGCCGCCCGTCGGTGACCGGCAGGCTGGACACGTCGGCAACCCGTTCGAGTTCGGTCGCGCCTTTGGGCAGCGCCACCGTCGCTTCCCAGCCCACGTTGCCGCTATCGATCGCCAATGCCACCAATCGGCCGCCGGGAAATCCCGCAAAGACGCCGCCGCGATACACCAGCACGCTGACCGACGTGCGCACTGTCAACGGCGGCAACGCGCGCTGATAAATCCATTTGCGCGTTCCGGTCGCCGCATCGAGGCCGAACAACCGGCCATCGCCGGTGCGCACGACCACTATGCCTTGCGCAATTTGCGGCGCGCTCAGCACCTCGCTCGTAAGCTGGACTTTCCATAACTGCTTGCCGCTTTTGTCGAACGCGACGACTTCGCCTTTTGCACTTCCGACCAGCACCAGGTTGCCGTCGGCGCCGACACCGCCTGACAACGGGATCTTGGCGTCAATCCGGCCGAGCAGTTTCCCCGTCGCCGCGTCGAGCCGCAGGACCTGGCCCGAGGCGCCTGCGGCGTACACCACGCCGTCGCTGATTGCCGGACTGAAAACGTGCCTTTCGCTCGAACCGACACTCGTCTGCCACACGACCTTCGGCGTGGCCGTCGGCTTGAACACGACGAGATCCGCCGGCTTTTGCACGGGCCCGCTGCCGAACCATTTGTCGATGACGTCGCCGGGCGCAGCACAGCCTGCCGCGATCAGAAGCAGGGCGGCCAGTACCGCGAGCGTTCTTGCCGGATAGGTCATCGGACCGCGCCGAGCGCGTCTAGCTTGACCTGGATCAGCGCCCGGTAGCCGCTTTTGCTCTCGGTCTTGTCCAATGCAGTCTGATACGCGGCGCTCGCATCCGCGGGTTTGCCCTGAGCGACCAGGATGTCGCCTTTCAAATCGGCGTACAACGCACTGAAGGAATCGACATGCTGGGTTTCGACCAGCTTCAGCGCCTCGTCGTATTTCTTTTCATCCAGCAGGACCGCTGCCATGCGCAGGCGCGCAATGTCGCGGGTTTCGGTATCGCGTCCGTTATCGACGACCCATTGCAGCCGCGCTTTTGCCGCCGTTGAATCGCCGCTGTCGTATGCCGCCTTCGCCGCAGCGAGCGCGGCAAATGCCGCATAGCCGGTACGCTTGTAGCGGTCGATGATAACGCCGGCGATGTCCTGGACTCTTTTCGGTTCATTGGCGCCGACCGCGCCCTGCAATTGCGCATACAGCTCGCCGGCCTCCAGTCCCTGCTTGGATTGATAATAGCTCCAGCCGCGAATTCCGCCGACGGTCAGCACGGCCGCGACGGCGACCAGGATCACGAGGTTGCCGTACTGTCTCCACCACGCTTTGATTTCGTCTATCTGTTCCTGCTCTTCCAGATCATATACCGCCATGTTCAACCTCTTTTGCTGTCAACCGTGTTTATCAACATGGCCGCCGCGTCGGCCAGCGTGCAACGGGTCTGCTCGGCGGCCTCGCGCAACGGCTTCACGCTAACCTGCTGCGCCGCGACTTCATCGACGCCGATGATGACCGCGTAGTGCGCGCCGCTGCCGTCCGCCTTCTTCATCTGGGATTTGAATCCGCCGCCGCTGCAATCGAGCGTTACCGCGAGCCCCTGATCGCGCAACAATTCCGCCGCTTGCATCGCGAATTGCGCGGCGCCCTCGCCGTTATGCGCAATATAGGCATCGGGCGCGCTGCGGAGTTCAATTTTACTCTCTTCGAGCAACAACAACGTGCGCTCCACGCCGATGCCGAATCCGCAGCCGGGCGTCGGTTTGCCGCCGAGTTGCTCGAACAGCCCGTCATAGCGACCGCCCGAACAGATCGCGCTTTGCGCGCCCAGCCGGTCGTTCAGCCATTCGAAAACCGTCAGATTGTAGTAATCCAGGCCGCGCACCAGGCGCGGATTTACCGTATACGGGACGCCGGCCTCGCGCAGGCCAGCCTGCACGGCCTCGAAGTTTGTCCGCGAAGCTTCCCCCAGCGCGTCGATCAGGCGCGGCGCCGCCTCGATCATCTCCTGCATTTGCGGGTTCTTGCTGTCGAGTATGCGCAACGGATTGGTATGCAGCCGCCGCGTCGCGTCTTCATCCAGAAGCTCCGCGTGCGACTCGAAGTAATGGATCAACTGCTCGCGAAACGCGCGCCGCTCGTTCGCGCTTCCAATCGTATTGATCTGGAGTTGCACCCCGCCGATGCCCAGTTCCTGCCACAGACGGCGCGCCATCAGCAACAGTTCGATATCGACGTCGGGCCCGGCCAGACCCAGCACTTCCGCGCCGAAAGTATGGTACTGGCGATAGCGCCCCTTCTGCGGGCGTTCGTGGCGAAACAGCGGTCCGCTGTACCACAAGCGTTGCGGGCCGTTGTAGAGGAGATTGTGTTCCAGCGCGGCGCGCACCGTTGGCGCCGTGCCTTCGGGCCGCAACGACAGCTGGTCGCCGTTCATCGCGTCGGTGAACGAGTACATCTCCTTTTCAACGATGTCGGTCACCTCGCCGACGCCGCGCACGAAAAGTTCGGTGCGCTCGACGATCGGCGTGCGAATATTACGGTAACCGTAGCGCCGGAACACGTCGCGCACAGTGTCTTCGAAAAACTCCCACAACGGAGACTTGTCCGGCAGGACGTCGTTCATCCCGCGTATGGC